>JAZQYC010000001.1:0-3085 GCA_045633285.1 Clostridia bacterium
CTGATGTCGCAATAGAGCGACGTAATATTGATCAAACGCAGAATCTTGTCTGCGGTAGATACGTAGTTCAAAAAGAGCGGAGCAAAGGGCAAAATGAACGATTGCTCGCAAAACATCTTGAACGCTTGCTCAAAATTCAAAGGCTCAATATAGTTTTCCTTGCCACGCTTAATAAAGATTATAGCCTTAAGTGGGGCAGAAATGTTGTCGTTGATATCCGTTTTACCACTCCAAGGAGTACCATAAACGTACGGAATTCCGTCCTTGAGTCTGATGAGCGGACTATCGTCGTTTATCATTCTCGCCTCATTTGGATAATATTTCATCCATAATCCCGTGTGGGTGGATTTGCCCGTGCCTGAGTCTGCTGAAAATAGTACGCCTTGACCTTTATATTCAATGGTAGAAGAGTGAAATACGAAGCCGTTATTTGCAATAGCTATATATTTAAAAGCCTCGCCTATCATATTGAACGCTCGTACCTCTGCGCTTGCGCCACCAATATTTTCTATGTCCTTGATGTATCCTCTGATTTTTTTACAGTCTCTGCTGATGTATATAGCGGCAGACAAATTATCAGGTGTACGCAATTTGTCAATAATTGCGTATTCGCTTTCTGAAACGCAAAAGCCTCGATAGTCTTGAGCAGATATGAGCTGATACGATCTATCTCTCGTGATCTCGTCACGTTGCTCAACAGTGATCTCAGCATCTGCCTCATCGAACGGCTCGCTAAGATATGCGCTCATTCTTCTCGTAATGAGCTCGCTCTCGAATACGTCAAGCTTTATCTTAATATTTCCAATTTTGTAGAATTTCACTGACATACCATAATTTTATCACATTTGCAAAATATTGTCTACTTATTAAGCTTTTATTATATAATATAACTAAATTATATCTGAAAATCAGTATTTTTACCCCTATCAGAACTCTTGCAAATATTTATTTTATTTGATATACTCAATTTAGGAGGGCACAAAAATGAATATTTGGCACGATATATCACCGAAAAGAATTAGACCTGACGATTTCGTATGTTGCATAGAAATTCCCAAGGGGTGTAAAAATAAATATGAGGTAGACAAGGAAACGGGTATGCTTCTTTTGGATAGAATACTTTTTACCTCAACTCACTACCCTGCTAACTACGGTTTTATTCCGAGAACCTACGCATCAGACGATGACCCGCTTGACGTTTTGGTTATTTGTAGCGAGCCTATCAACTCTATGTCGCTCGTTCGTTGTTATCCTATCGGATATATTGCTATGGATGACGAGGGCGCTGAGGACGTCAAGATACTGGCAATTCCATTCCAAGATCCTACTTGGAATTCGTTCAAAGACTGTGGAGAGCTTCCCAAGCACATAATCGACGAGATCAAGCACTTTTTCAAGGTTTATAAGCAGGTCGAAGGCAAAACTATGGCTGTTCACGAGCTACATAACGCTGAAGAAGCAAAAGAGGTTATTAGACAATCCATAGACGATTATATTGAAAAATTTATGAAATAAAAAAAAGGGCTTTAAGCCCTTTTTTATTTTGCATAAATCTTGCCTACGATATAATTAACTAATCTGAGAGGTAAAATCTTTGATAGAAAAGCAAACGCTTTGTATTTGAATCCAACGGCATACGTTGGTTTTACTCTTCTTTTTGTTGCGATTTTTGTGATATACTCTCCTACCTTTTCGGCAGACATACCGTTCTTTTCATCTTTTTCCATCAAATCAACCGATCTTTTGATGCTGTCTCCGTAGACGGTCTCGCCACTCTCTTTTCTTAATCTGTTTTTCGTAAAGCACGTTTTCGTATCTCCGGGTAAAACTGAGCATACTGATACGCCGAATTTTTTCAGCTCGTTTGATAGAGCAAGAGAATATCCGTTCAAGGCGTATTTCGTAGCTGAATAAAAGGCTTGATAAGGTAGACCGAATATACCTCCTATCGAGCTGACGTTGATTATTCTACCCTTGGACTCTCTGAGGTGCGGAATAAGAGCTCTCGTCAGACTAACCGCACCAAAAAAATTAACGTCAAACAATTTTTTTGTATCGTTAAGGTCAGTAAACTCAATTGCGCCCGATATACCGTATCCTGCGTTGTTTATGAGAAGATCAACCCCTTTACTCTCTTTAATGATAAGCTCAACTGCTTTTTTTACCTCATTTTCGTCCGTAATATCACAGGTAACGTGCTTAACTAAGTCAGTTGACATACCGCTTCTGCTAAGCTCATATACGATAAAACCTTTTTTGGCAAGAGATTCAGCGGTTGCTTTTCCTATTCCGCTTGATCCACCGGATATAATTGCAGTTTTCATATTATTTATCAAAATGCCTATCAAAGGTATCCTTTATGATATCCATTGCCTCGTCAAGAAGCTCAGTCGTATGACTTGCCATATAGCTCGTTCTAAGCAAACATTCTGTAGCGGGCGTTGCAGGAGGAAGAACGGAATTTACGTATACTCCAGCCTCGTATAAATGCTTGGACATTTTTAACGTTGTGATGGTATCGTAGGTGTAGATCGGAACGATAGGCGTCGGAATGGGCGCGTCAGACTTGCGGATCTTGATCCCTCTTTCAGTTAGTCCGTCTCTTACGTATTGAGATAGAGTTGAGAGCTTTTTTACAAGCTCGGGATGCTCCTCAAGCACCTTAAGCGCTGCTATCGTCGTTGCACAGCTTGCTGGAGGAATAGAAGCGCAGAATATAAAGGGTCTTGACGTATGTCTGACGTACTCAACGACCTCTCTATCCGCGACCATATAACCACCTAAGCTTGCAAGGGATTTAGAAAAAGTACCCATAATTATATCGACCTCGTCAGTTAAGCCGAAATGCTCTGCCGTTCCTTTTCCGTGTTCACCAAGTACTCCAAGTCCGTGAGCATCGTCCACCATTACCCTTGCGCCGTATTTTTTAGCAAGAGCAACGATCTCAGGAAGCTTAGCCACGTCACCGCCCATGCTGAATACACCGTCAGTAACGATCAAGATTCCTGCGCTGTCGGGTACTGTTTTTAAAAGCCTTTCAAGATCCTCCATATCGCTATGACGATAACGAAGCATTTTTGCATAG
>JAZQYC010000002.1:0-17374 GCA_045633285.1 Clostridia bacterium
AATATATATCCATAAGAATAAAATTATTTAAGGAGAGCTATGTCGGTCAATACTTCAAACATCTACGGAAAGATTGCTATCAGCGACGAGGTTATTGCACAGGTCGCCGGTCATGCTGCAATTGATTGCTACGGTGTACACGAGCTTGTAAGCCGTAAATTTACCGATGGAGTTGCCGAGCTCTTCAATAAAACCCCTTATGGTAGAGGTATCAAGGTTACCATAGTAAAAAACAAGATTTATATCAGCGTTTACGCCGTACTCAAATACGGAGTATCGGTAGACGCCGTTTCGGACAGTCTGCGTAGCGCGGTCAAGTACAAGGTCGAGCAGTTCTCGGGTATGCTTGTACGCGCCGTCAAGGTGCACGTAGTTGGTATCAGACTGTAAAGGCACGCTGAGGAGGATATATGATTAAAATAATAGACGGCGCTATGCTTCGCCGTATGATAAATTTCGGCACGAGATATCTTGAGATCAATAAGCAAATGGTTGACGCCCTGAACGTTTTCCCCGTTCCCGACGGAGACACCGGCTCTAATATGTTCCTTACTATCGCATCTGCTACCCGTGAGGTTGCATCAGTTGCAGAGGACGATCTTCTCGATATCGCTTCCGCTCTTTCTAAGGGCGCACTCAAGGGCGCAAGAGGAAACTCAGGAGTTATTCTTTCCCAGATACTTAAAGGTATATACACCGTACTCAAGGACAACAAGCCTTTCACAACCAAGGAGTTTGCAAGAGCGTTGAAGTCAGGTACGGAGGTTGCATATAACGCAGTTACTAAGCCCAAGGAGGGTACTATACTTACCGTTATCAGAGTTATGGCTGAGAACGCAGAGGGTATAGCGTCCAAGACTCAGGACTTCGTCGAATTTATGCGCGCGGTTATTGCAAAGGGTGATCAGATCCTTGCAAAAACGCCCGAGATGCTTCCCGTTCTTAAAAAAGCAGGCGTCGTAGACGCAGGTGGAAAAGGACTTCTTTGCGTATTCAACGGTTATCTTGCAGCCTTAGAGGGTAAGGAGATGCCCGAATACGATGAGTCTATGGCTCAGGAAAGTAGTATGGAAATGGGCTTTTCCGACGCTCCTGCAGATATTCACGATCTCGAGGATATTCAGTTCGGATACTGCACCGAATTTTTCGTTATCAATCTCAATCCCAAGACTACTGAGGCAGATATAGACTATTTCAGAGAGAAGCTTCTCGACCTTGGCGATAGCGTTATCGTTATAGGTGATCTTTCTCTCGTTAAGGTTCACGTTCATACCAATAATCCAGGCAAGGCTATTCAGCACGCATTGAAGCTCGGTGAGGTAGACAAGGTCAAGATCGAGAATATGCGTCAGCAGAACCGTGAGCTTATAGCTCAGCGTGAGGCTGAATGCAAGAATCTTGGTATGATCTCGGTTTGCGCAGGCGAGGGCCTCGTTAGCATATTCAAGGACATTCTCGTAGATTACGTCATTGAGGGCGGTCAGACCATGAATCCGAGCGTAGAGGACATTCTCTCTGCCGTATCAAAGGTCAACGCTAAGGAAATATTTATATTCCCCAATAACAAAAATATTATTCTTGCAGCGGAGCAGGCAAAGGAACTTACCGAGAAGCCTCTACACATAATTCCGACTAAGGACGTCGTTCAGGGACTTTCGGCTGTGCTTGCATTCAATCCCGAGGAGTCAGTCGAGGCAAATATCGAGGCAATGACCGAAGCATACGCTTGTGTCAAGAGCGCTCAGATCACCTACGCCGTACGTACCACTCAGCTTGACGGATTCGATCTTCACGAGGGAGACGTTATCGGTATATTCAACGGCAAGATCAGTGGAAAGGGCGACAGCGCAGACGGCGTCGTAGAGGACGTTCTCGAGCAGATGATAGACGAGGATAGCGCAATAGTTACCCTGTATTACGGAGAGGGAGTAACCAAGGAGCAATGCGAGGCGCTGGTTGATAAGCTCAGTGAGAAATATCCTGATCTCGAGGTATCCTGCTACGAGGGCGGACAGCCTCACTACTACTACATAATGAGTGTAGAATAAAAATTTACGGCGAATTTTTCGCCGTTTTTTATTTAAGAAATTTAAAAAAATACTCATATATGGGTATTGAAATCGATATTTTTAATTTAATTATCATACAAAATTTTATAAAAAACAAAAAAGCAATTTTTGGTGGCGTCATCAAAGATTGCTTTTTTGATTATCTCGTGTTATCCTCAAAGCGTGTGAGAGCACACCTATTGCGATTATAAGGAGAGGTATGAGTTACAGACTAAATTCATCGGGGCGCGAAAACCCCGATTTTTTTAAGGCGGGGTATCTTGACGATGCTACGGGAAGCAAGGACGGTGTAGTTGCAGGAGTCTTGGACGAGCTATGCGTGGGCTACGAAAAGGACCGTGTGATCATCGGACGTGGTAAGCTCTTGGTGTCGGGATATTCCGTTTTGTTCGAGGGGCGTGAGGTAGTTGGCATTCCAAGCGATCTTGAAAGCGGTGCATATATGATAGTTGGCGTGCTTAACGTTTCGGATAGACGAGCTAAATCATTTTATCTTGCCGTAAGAGCAGAAGCAGACCTCAGACAGGACGATATCCTGAAATCGGGAGAGGGCGTCTACGAGGTCAAGATCGTATCGTTTAGCGTAGAGGACGGAAATATCGTTTACTGTGCATCTGCGCTTGACAGTATTGAGTTTGGAGAGGGCGGAGCGGATAAGGTCCGCACCGAGAGTGAGCAGATTTATTTGAAGGCAATGCTTGGAGATTGGAAAAACACAACCTACGTCAACGATTCTCAGGCAGGCTATTTGAGTCAGGTTCAGGTGCGAGGTAGCAACGAGGGAGGCGAGGGTCGTATAGTTGACGGTGTCTCTTCATTTAAGGTGGTTACCATGGGCAAAAACCTATTCAAAGGCTCAGTTATAGAGCTTTTTGACGGACAGGAAGAGGAAGGCGTGTACGCAGGAAATATCTCCAACGAGCTGATGTATCTTGACGATTATCAGCTGGTTACGGGTAATAAGGTGGAGGGGATTTCTTATCTTTCTCCCGAGAACGGATACGTTCGCTTCAATCTTAAAAACCTTAGGTTGGGAGAAAAGTACAAGTTTTCGATCTGCGCAATGCTTATGAGTGATTGGGTGAGCGGTAACCCCAATCTTGAGTATGGATTCGAAAGCTTCTGCGACGGTGTGTCGACTGATAGTCAGGAGGGCACGATGTCAACGGTTGGTATAAAGAACGTGATCAGCATGAGTTTTACCGCTCAAGGACCAGAGCACGAGGTGTATTTGTATCTTGGCGGACTGAGATGGAAAATAAAGGATTTTCAGCTTGAGAAGGGAAATACGTGTACCGATTACACTCCGTACGTCCAATCGGAGACCACGATCGAGGTCGTGGACAAGGAGGGCAACAGGCACGAGCTCAACGGCTTTGGAAACAAATTTGACAGCGTAGAAAAGCGAAACGGAAAAGTCGTCCTCGTAAAAAGAGTAAAAAAGGGTAGCGGTTATATCACGGATATCGTGCCTGAGAGCAATTTTTACGACGGAATCTACGAGAACTTCTGTGAATACGGAAGTATAGACATTGGCGAGGATTTCACGATAATTTACGAGAGCACGGAGGGTGAAAAGGTCATTGAGCTTGACCCCAAAAGAGCAAATATCGACAAGATCAGAACGCACGAGGAGTGCACGAGCGCGTACGTGGACGCACCTAACGTCAAGATACACGCCAAGTACCCCAAGAACCTGATCGCAACGATCAAGGAGATCGCAGGAAAATAACGAATTCTTAACCAAAAATTCCACAAAAAAGCGTAGTTTGCAACAAAACTACGCTTTTTTGATTGAAAAAGTATCTTAAATTTTGTAAATTTCCGTTCCGTTTCTCACACCGTATCCGATCAAAAAGCCCCACTTGACGTTTTTTTTGAAAAGCACGAGCACGTCGCTTCTCGTTTTGTAGGCAAGGCGCTTAATAAGCTCGTCAACCGAGGTGATATTATCCTTCTTGACGGCGTGATTTAGCCTTGAGCCCATGACGGCTCTGTAAATAAATCTATAGATAGACCCAAGTGTGAGAGCTATACCGGCGTAGGGTAGGATTGGAGCGATAAATTTCGGAAAACGATAAAATTTGAGCGCGAATAAAATTCCTAAAGCAAGCCACAAAGCGTCTATCAGTAGGGCAAGCGGTATCATAAATCTTCTTCTTTTAGTGGCAGGGGAGATATTCTTGAGCTTAGGCGGAAGCTTGAGCCTTGAAATATCAGAGAGTGTCTCCTCGTTCGTCTTTTCGGCAAAGAGATAGCTTGCTCCGCAACGTGGACATTTGTCGGGGAGCTTGCTCTTGTAGTGTATCTCGCTTTTGCATCTGGTACAAACGGTTTTCATATTTTTATTGTAGCACAAAGAATTATTTTTGTCATCTGTTATTTTCTCTATTATTTTTTTGAAAAAATATATGTCTTTCTCTTAAATTAATATATAATAAAAATTGACAAAAAAATATCGTTATGTTAAAATATTGGCGATTAGGCAAAATTTTTTATAAGGAGAAACCAAAATGACCAACAATCAACAGGTATTGAAGTTCGTCAACGAGAGCGCAGAGCTTTGCCAGCCCAGAAATATAGTATGGATCACCGGCGAAGAGGCTCAGCTTGAGGAGCTTCGCAAAGAGGCTATGGCTACCGGTGAGCTCATTAAGCTCAACGAAGACCTTCTTCCCGGATGTTACCTTCATCACTCCGCAATCAACGACGTTGCAAGAGTAGAGGGAAGAACTTACATCTGCTGCAAAAACGAGGAAGACGCAGGCCCCATCAATAACTGGATGGATCCCAAAGAGGCTTACTCTAAGGTAGGCGAGATTTTCAAGGGCTCTATGAAAGGAAAGACCATGTACGTTATTCCTTACTCCATGGGCGCAGTAGGATCTAAGTTCAGCAAGGTTGGTATCGAAATAACCGATTCTATCTACGTCGTAGTATCCATGAATATTATGACCCGTGTCGGTAATAAAGTACTCGAGGCTCTTGGTGACAGCAACGACTTCGTAAGAGGTTTGCACGCTAAGGCTGATCTTGACGCAGAAAAGAGATATATTCTTCACTTCCCCGAGGACAACACTATCTGGTCCGTTAACTCTGGTTACGGCGGAAACGTTCTTCTTGGCAAGAAGTGCTTCGCTCTTCGTATTGCTTCCTATCAGGGCAAGAACGAGGGCTGGATGGCTGAGCATATGCTTATCCTCGGCGTTGAGAATCCTCAGGGAGAGGTTAAGTACATTGCTGCAGCGTTCCCCTCTGCTTGCGGTAAGACGAACCTTGCAATGCTTATTCCCCCCGAGCTTTACAAGAAGAAAGGCTACAAGGTATGGTGCGTAGGTGACGATATCGCTTGGATCAGAGTAGGCAAGGACGGCAGACTCTGGGCTATCAACCCCGAGAACGGATTCTTCGGCGTTGCTCCCGGAACGAACATGAAGTCCAACCCCAACGCTTTGATGTCAACCAAGAAGAACGCTATCTTCACTAACGTTGCTCATAACCTTGCAAACAACACCGTATGGTGGGAAGGTATGGATAAGAATCCTCCCGTTGACGCGCTCGACTGGAAGGGTAACCGTTGGACTCCCGACTGTGGAGAAAAGGCAGCTCACCCCAACAGCCGTTTCACCGCTCCTGCTATCAACTGTCCTTGTATCTCCTCGGAGTTCGAGGCAGCAGACGGAGTACCCCTTTCTGCAATCGTATTCGGTGGACGCCGTGCTAAGACCGCTCCGCTGGTTTACCAGGCAAAGGATTGGAACAACGGTGTATTCGTAGGATCTATCATGGCTTCCGAGACCACCGCAGCTGCTACCGGAGCAGTAGGTGTAGTTCGTCGTGACCCGATGGCTATGAGACCTTTCGTTGGATACAATATGGCTGACTACTTTGCTCATTGGATTAACATGGGCACAAAGATTGAGAATCAGCCCAAGATCTTCAACGTTAACTGGTTCAGAACGGACGATGAGGGCAACTTCATATGGCCGGGATTCGGTGACAACCTCCGTGTTCTCGAGTGGATACTTGCTCGTTGTGATGATAAGGTTGACGCAGTTGAGACTCCTATCGGATACGTTCCTCAGGCAGAGGACATCAATATCGAGGGTCTTGACATCACCGTTGACACCATCAAAGAGCTTCTCAACGTTGACAAGGCTATGTGGACTGAGGAGGCTAAGGGCATCGAGGAGTTCTACGCTCAGTTCGGTGACAGACTTCCCAAGGAGCTTTCCGCTCAGCTTGAAAAGCTCAAGGCTGCTCTCAAATAATCAAGATCAGCAAAACATGCAAATAAAAAGAGCAAATCGGATATACTCCGAATTGCTCTTTTTTATTAATTAGAATGCTATAATTGTAATAATATTGACATAAAAGTATTCTATAATTCGCTTTCATTGATATGAGCAAGCGTGCATATTTGATTTTTTTAAAATTTATTCAAAGAGTTTGACACCTGTCAAAAAAATTTGTTGACAAGGCTATTTCTTTGGAGTATAATGTGTGTAATAACTTTTGGAGGTGCGTTATGACTTTTGAGAAGGTACGCAAGCTTTTTGCAGATCAGCTCGGAAAAAACGAAGAGGATATCAAAATGGAGTCTGATATCGTGAACGATCTGCAGGCAGATTCACTCGATATCTACATTCTCATCAGCTCGTTTGATGAAGAGTTCGGACTTTCTATCCCCGAGGAAGAGGCTGTCAACCTCAAGACTATCGGTGATATCGTTAACTACATCGATTCCCACAAATAAAAAGAACTTCTTTTAGTCCCCCTGCATATTATAGCAGGGGGATTTTTTTATGCGATTAAGCTTATGTATGATAGTCAAAAACGAGGAAGAGGTTCTTGCAAGGTGCTTGGACTCTGCGATAGAGGCTGTTGACGAGATAATAATAGTTGATACGGGCTCAACGGATAACACCAAAAATATAGCCTATCGCTATACCGATAAGGTGTACGATTTTAAGTGGAAAGACGATTTTTCTCTTGCTCGAAACTTTTCCTTTTCTAAAGCAACGGGAGATTATCTGATCTGGCTTGATGCAGACGACTATATTCCGAGGCGTACGAGAAATAGGATCAAGGAAATAAAGGAAAACCCGTTAGCAGACGTTTATATGCTTAGATACGACGTGGCGTTTGATTCTACGGGTGAGGCGACCTTTTCTTTTTATAGAGAGAGGATACTCAGGCGCAGTCTTGATTTTTCATGGCAGGGCTTCGTGCACGAGGTGATCGAGCCAAGAGGAAAAGTCGTCTACGTTGACGAGCCGATCGAGCATAGAAAGACCGTGGTCAAAAACAGTAGAAGAAATCTCGATATATATCTGAAACATAAAAAGAAGGGATATTCCTTTTCTCCGAGGGATAGATATTATTACGCAAGAGAGCTATACTATCAAGGAGAGGACAAAAGCTGTGGAAAGGAGATCAGGAGGCTTCTTCGTGAGGACGAAACGCCCATTTACGTTCACGGAGCGTCTATACTGCTTAGCGAGATATATCTTGCAAGAGATCAATCAAAGGAGGCTCATCTTACTCTTATGCACGCTCTCAGAGTGTGTGGGGGAGACGGAGAGCTTTGCTCGAGAATAGGAGAGATCTATTATAAGCGCAGAGATTTTGAGAGCGCAATCTTTTGGTACAAATGCGCTCTGATCTGTCCAAGTAATATAAAAAAGGGTATCTTTTCGAAAAAGGAATACGAGGCGCTTTTTCCCTGTCTTAGGCTCACCGAGATACTTTACGCTACGGGCAAGGTGGACGAGGCTCGAAAATATCACGAAATAGCAAAACAACATGCCCCGTGCGATCAGTCCGTTATATATAACGATCAATTTTTTGATCGGCAGTAGTATTTTGTTGACATAAAACGGTGTAAGTGTTAAAATGTATCTAATTAAATATTTTGACGCGGAGATTTGGAGTCGCAAAGGTAGAGGAAGTTCCTCTATTTTTGGGACTCTTTTTGTTTATAAGGAGAAAAAATATGTTTGACGTAGCAGTTATCGGAGGAGGAGTCGTAGGCGGTCTTATATTCAGAGCGCTTACCTCGTACGATATGAAGGTTTGTCTCGTAGAAAAAGAGCCCGACGTTAGCACGGGCGCAAGCGGAGCAAACAGCGGTATCGTTCACGCAGGGTTTGACGCAGTACCCGGCTCTCAGAAAGCAAAATTCAACGTGCTTGGCGCAAAAATGATGAAAGAGGTTTGCCGTCAGCTCAGCGTTGAGTACAAGAATAACGGAGCGTTCGTTATAGGTTATTCGGACGAGGAAAAAAGGACTCTTCTCGAGCTTAAGGAGCGTGGAGAGATCAACGGCGTATCCGATCTTGAGGTGATAGATCAAGACGCTCTTAGAAAGTATCTTCCCTCGGTGTCGGAACGTGCTACCTGCGCCTTGTTTGCTAAAAGCTCGGCTATAGTTTGTCCCTATTCCCTTGCCATTGCGTCTATCGGAAACGCAATGGATAACGGTGGAGAGCTGTTCCGTGAATTTAAGGTCGTAGACGTAAAAAAAGATGACGAGGGCTTTACCCTTATGTCTGAAAAGGGCAAGGAGGTACGTGCCCGTTACGTCGTCAACGCAGCAGGTATATATTCTGATTACGTAGCTTCGCTTTTTGGAGAAGACGGCTTCAAAATAAGGGCAAGAAAGGGTGAATATTATCTGCTTGATAAGTCCGTTGCAGGTATTTGTCCGTATACCGTATTTACCTGTCCTACCGAAAAGGGAAAGGGAATACTCGTATCGCAGACGGCAGACGGTAACCTTATTCTTGGACCTACCGCAGAGTTTTGCGAAAAGGGAGACACCTCGACCACGCACGTTGGTCTCAAGAGCGTAGCCGACCGTGCAAAGGATATGATAAACGGAATAGATTTTTCCAATATTATTACCTCTTTTTCGGGACTTAGAGCAGTATCTGAAAAGGGTGATTTCACCATTGAGCGTAGTTCGGCGTGCAAGGGACTTTTTAACGTCGTTGGCGTAGAGTCTCCCGGTCTTACCTCTGCTCCTGCTATTGCAGAGTACGTGGCAGGCGAGGTCGCAAGCGATCTTGGCAGAGGCAAAAACGAGAGCTTTGATCCTACTCGCAAGCCTTATTCGGTCAAGGGTATGAAGAGAGAGGAGCGTAACGAGCTAATTTCCAAAAATCCCGCTTATGGTGAGATCGTTTGCAGATGCGAGACGGTATCTCTCGGTGAGATCGAGGACGCTATCCATCGCAATCCCGGCGCTGTTACGGTGGACGGTGTTAAGCGTAGAGTAAGAGCAGGAATGGGTAGATGTCAGGGCGGATTTTGTCAGGGCAAGATACTTGAGCTTTTGAAGAGCTCGCTTGGCGTTTCGGAATACGAAATCAGAAAAAAAGGTGGAAATTCCTATATTTTGGAGAAGATAGATGATTAAGTACGATATTGGTATTATAGGTGGCGGACCGGCAGGAATGGCTGCTGCTATCTCCGCATATAAAAACGGCGCAAAAAACGTTGCGATATTCGAGCGTGATACCCGTCTTGGCGGAGTGCTTTGGCAATGTATACACAACGGCTTCGGCCTCACGAGATTCAAGGAAAACCTCACAGGTCCTGAGTACAGCGAAAGGTTTTACGACGAGGTAAAGGCTCTGCCTATCAAGATTTATACCGAAACTATGGTTTTATCCTTTTCCGAGGGCGTGATCACCGCTATGAATAAAAGCGAGGGAATATTTGACGTTGAGGTCGGAGCGATTATTCTCGCTATGGGCTCTCGTGAGCGCTCCCGTGGCGCGCTTACCGTTCAGGGCGAAAGACCGGCAGGTGTTTTTTCGGCAGGAACGGCTCAAAGATATATGAATATCAAGGGCTATTCAGTCGGTAAAAAAGCCGTTATAGTCGGCTCGGGCGATATAGGTCTTATTATGGCGAGAAGACTTACCCTTGAGGGTACTAAGGTCGAGGCTGTATGCGAAATTATGCCCTTTTCTAGCGGACTTAGAAGAAATATCATTCAATGCTTAGAGGACTTTGATATACCTCTTTATCTTAGCCATACCGTTACCGAGATCAAGGGCAAAGACAGAGTAGAGGGAGTAGTGATAGCAAAGGTTGACGAGAACAAGAACGCTATCCCCGGTACGGAATTTGAGATAGATTGCGATACTATACTTTACTCCGTTGGCTTAGTGCCCGAGAACGAGCTTACAAAGGACGCAGGAGTAGAGCTTTCACCGAGAACGAGGGGAGCAGTCGTTGATCAGTTTAGAGAAACGGATATGAGCGGAGTATTTTCGTGCGGAAACGTTCTTCACGTACACGATCTTGTTGATTTCGTGTCCGAGGAGGCGGAGACTGCCGGAAAATGGGCGGCAAGCTACGCTCTTTCGGGTAAAAGAGAAAAGAAATTTGCATTTACAGAGCCCGGTCAGGGGGTCGGATACACTCTTCCTCAGAGGATAGACGTGACTGACGATAAGCCCTTTAAGATATATTTCAGAGTCAGAGCGGAAAAAAGAGACGCTACGCTGAGACTTATCAAAAACGGCGAGGTAGTAAGAGAAATTAAAAAGAGCAGAGTAGCTCCCGGTGAAATGGAATACGTTTCCTTTATCCCAAAGGGGCTTAACGAGGGTGATACCCTTACTGTGGAGGTGATCTGATGAAAGATACCGTTTGTACCGTATGTCCTAAGGGCTGTGAGGTAAAGGTCGAGATAGTAGACGGCAAAATTACTCTCGTTGAGGGTAACGGCTGTGACAAAGGCAAAGAGTTTGCAATAGGCGAATTTACTTGCCCTAAAAGAGTAGTCACCAGCACCGTGAAAATAGACGGAGGAGATATGCTTCCCGTCAGAACGGACAGAGCTATCAAAAAGGAGCTTATCTTTTCGGTTATGAAGAAGATCAAGTCCGTCAAGGTGTTTACAAAAGTCAAAACGGGTGATATAATTATACAAAACGTAGACGGCGAGGGAGCTAACCTCGTGTCGGCAAGGAGCCTTGATGACTGATATAGCAAAAATAATGAAGGACACCGAGCTTTTTCTTCTCGATCTTGACGGAACGGTCTATCTCGAGGGTAAGCTCATAGGATCGGTGGACGAAACGCTTGAAAAAGCAAGAAAAGCTGGCAAAAAGATAGTTTTTTTGACCAACAATTCCTCGACGAGTAAAAAGTGCTACGTCGATAAGCTCGTTAAAATAGGTGTGTTCAAGGACGGTGACGACGTGTATACCTCGGGCATGGCGGCGGTTGACTACTTGAGAGCCAATCACGAGGGTAAGAGAGTATACGCCGTGTGTACGCCCGAGCTTGAGGAGGAGCTAATATCGAGCGGAATTATTCTCGACGACGTTGATCCTGAGATAGTTCTTCTTACCTACGACAAGACCTTGACCTACGAAAAGCTCGTCAAACTTGCGGGATTTTTGCACAAGGGACTTTTGTTCGTAGCAACGCACAGCGACATAAATTGTCCTGCAAAAGATTTTTATCTTCCAGATATCGGAAGCTTTATAGCTCTTATTGAAAAAAGCACGGGCAGACGCCCCGACGTTGATTGCGGAAAGCCTTTTTCGGTAATGGGAGATTGCATACGCGAGCATTACGGAAAATCAGGAACGGAGGTCGTAATGTTTGGCGACAGACTCTACACCGACATCAAATTCGGCGGAGTGAACGGCTTTTATTCCGTGCTCGTTTTAAGCGGAGAAACCACTCTCAACGATTACGAGAACAGTGACGTTAAAGCCTCCTGCGTTCTACAGGATATTAACGAAATAGCAAAGCACTTATAACGCTTGCAAAATTTCACCGTTTAAGGTAAAATATATCGTAGACGGAGGATAACTGTATGAGCGATAGAGTTGAAAGGAAGTTTGTCGATTATTGTAATAGATATACGAGTAGCAAGCTTATATTGTCTACTCAGCCTCTTCAAGATCTTTTGAAACTTCTTGCAGGAGAGAGAGAGCTATTCACGATAATAGAGGCGTCTGCAAAAGACTTTGATTGGAACGAGGAGTTTGCTTCTGCTCAGATAGAAACGGGCACGGAAAGCTTGCTTCGTTTGCCTCGTACGCCTAAGGCTCTTATAGCATTCGTTACAACTCTTTTGTATTCGTTTGATAACGGAAGCATCAGCGTGCTTGATTTTCTTGAGAAGTTTTATCCCACCGAGGAGGGAGTCAAGGGCTCTTTTCCCGTTATGTGCAAGGCGATAGTTATTCCTTTTCGTGAGGCTATGATCTCTGCCTTGAGAGGAGAAGCTCAAGAGGAAGAGGAGCAAGAGGAAGAGGTGATCGTCGAAAAGGCGTCCCCCGTACCCGACGGAGCGGTAGCTCAGGGAGGTAGAGCGCTCCGAGCTCTTGCAAAAACCATACTAGAAGACGGCTCTCTGACCTCTCAGGAGAAAAACGATCTTTTGACCGTGACTGACGGAGCTCTCCACGCTCTCGAGATAAGAGACGTCAAGCTCGTTAAGTCCTTTTTCGTAGCGCTCACCCTGCTTCTAAAGAACGTAAGAGGAGCGTCTCAGAGACTCAGAGACTTTGAATCAGCCCTTAAGCTTTATCTTATAATCTAACCTTTGGCGTTGCGTTTGCAACGCCTTTTTTTAACTAATTTTACTCAATATGCAAATATACAGTCAAAATTGCATAAATATACATAAAATCTTTGTATTATTGCATAAAATGGAAATTGTATGCAAAAAATATGTAAAAAATATGTATTTTTTGCGTCATTTTTGCTTGACTTATTTTTATAAAGTTGTATAATGATATCATTAAACAAAGAGGTAACAAAAATGGCTGACAAAAAAGTTAAAAAAGTATTACTCGCTTACTCCGGTGGACTTGACACTTCCATCATTATTCCTTGGCTCAAGGAGAACTACGGCGATCCTGAGATCATTGCTGTTTCTGCTGACGTTGGACAGGGCTCAGAGCTTGAGGGTCTTGAAGAAAAGGCTATTAAGACCGGCGCAAGTAAGCTTTATATAGAAGATCTCAAAAAAGAGTTCGTAGAGGACTTTATCTTCCCCACCCTTAAGGCAGGGGCTGTATACGAGGGCTGTTACCTTCTCGGCACGAGCTTTGCTCGTCCCGTTATTGCAAAGAGAATGGTAGAGCTTGCTAAAGCTGAGGGCGCAGACGCTATCTGCCACGGCTGTACGGGTAAGGGTAACGATCAGGTTCGTTTCGAGCTTGCTATCAAGGCTTTTGCTCCTGAAATGAAAGTCATCGCTCCTTGGAGAGAATGGACTATCAAGTCCCGTGACGAGGAGATCGATTACGCAGAGGCTCATAATATACCTCTCAAGATATCAAGAGAGACCAATTACTCCAAGGACAAGAACCTCTGGCACCTTTCGCACGAGGGTATGGATCTTGAGAATCCCGCTAACGAGCCTCTTTACAACAAGCCCGGATTTTTGGAGCTTGGGGTATCTCCCGAGCAAGCTCCCGATAAGCCTGAGTACGTAACCATCGGATTTGAAAAGGGTGTACCCGTATCCTTGAACGGAGAAAAGGTTGACGGCGTTACTCTTATCGAGAAACTCAACGCTATCGGTGGCAAAAACGGCGTAGGACTCGTTGATCTCGTTGAAAACAGACTCGTAGGTATGAAATCGAGAGGCGTTTACGAGACTCCCGGCGGAACTATCCTTTATAGAGCGCACGAGGTACTCGAAACTCTCTGCTTGGATCGTGATACTCACCACTACAAGAGTCTCGTTTCTCAGAAATTTGCAGAGCTCGTTTACTACGGACAGTGGTTTACTCCTCTCCGTGAGGCGTTGTCTGCATTCGTTGACAAGACTCAGGAGACCGTTACCGGTGAGGTTAAGCTCAAGCTTTACAAGGGCAATATCATCAACGCCGGCGTGACCTCTCCCTACTCACTCTACGACGAGGAGATAGCTACCTTTGACGAGGACGAGGTTTACGATCAGAAAGAGGCTGAGGGCTTCATCAATCTTTTTGGTCTTCCCATCAAGGTCAAGGCTATGCTTGATAAGAAAAACAACAAATAAGAGGTTAATATGAAACTTTGGGCAGGTAGATTCGAAAGTGAAATCGACGCCACGGTAGACGCATTCAATGCGTCTTTATCCGTTGATAAGCGCTTTTATAAAGAGGATATCCTCGGCTCTGTTGCTCACGCTCAGATGCTCAGCGCGCAAGGAATAATAACTAAGAGTGATGAAGAGGAGATCGTAAACGGTCTTCTCTCCATTCTTAATGATATCGAAGAGGGAAAGCTCGAGATCAAGGACGCTGAGGACATTCATTCCTTCGTTGAATTTGAGCTTACTGCAAGAATAGGCGACGCAGGCAAAAGACTTCACACCGCAAGAAGCCGTAACGATCAGGTGGCTACAGATCTACGCTATCACTTAATGGGCGAGATCAAGAGCATTGACAAGGCGCTTTTTGACCTTATCGAGGTCATCGTCAAAAAGGCGGAGCAGGAGACCGATACTCTTATGTGCGGTTATACCCATTTGCAGAGAGCTCAGCCTATAACTCTTGCTCATCATCTGCTTGCTTACAGTCAGATGTTTATCCGTGATAGAGAAAGACTTAGCGACTGTTATAAGCGTACCGCTACCCTTCCTCTTGGCTCAGCCGCTCTTGCTGGAACGAGTTATCCAATTGATAGAGACCTCGTTTGCAATAAGCTTGGCTTTAATAAGGTCAGCGCAAATAGCATGGACGGCGTATCTGACAGAGATTTCGTTATCGAGCTTGCAAGCGCGCTTGCAACCGTTATGATGCACCTTTCGCGCTTTTCAGAGGAGATCATTCTCTGGTGCTCGTGGGAGTTTAAGTACGTTGAGCTTTCGGATTCCTTTTCAACGGGGTCTAGCATAATGCCTCAGAAGAAAAATCCTGATATCGCTGAGCTCGTAAGGGGCAAATGCGGTAGGGTGTACGGCAATCTTATGAGTATACTTACCGTTATGAAGGCTCTGCCTCTTGCTTATAACAAGGATATGCAGGAGGACAAGGAGGGTATCTTTGACAGCGTAGACACGGTCAAGAGCTGTA
Organism: Clostridia bacterium; assembly: GCA_045633285.1. GTDB lineage: Bacteria > Bacillota > Clostridia > Christensenellales > RUG350 > RGIG2224. Next base: position 15,116 of record JAZQYC010000002.1, read on the forward strand.
TCGAGGTATTCGCTCCTATGATCGAGACTATGAAATTCAACAGAGAGAATATGAGAAACGCGGCAGGCAGGGGCTTTATCAACGCAACCGACGTAGCGGACTATCTGACCACTAAGGGCGTGCCCTTCCGTAGCGCGTACAAGGTAACGGGCGAGATCGTTGCTCATTGCATAAGGACGGGCGAGGTGCTAGAGACCTTACCCCTTGATACCTACAAGAGCTTTTCAAGCGAGTTCGAGCAGGATATCTACGAGGCGGTCGATCTCAAAAACTGCATGCTCAAGCGTTCATCAAAGGGTGGCGCTGCAACGAGCAAGGAGCAGATAGAAAATCTGAAAAAATATTTGGAGAACGAGAATGATTAAGGTATTTATCGACGGAAAAGAGGGAACTACCGGACTTAAAATATTTGAAAGACTTGCCCTAAGAGACGATATCGAGGTCATTCAGATAGATGAGGAAAAGAGAAAAGACCCCGTAGAGAGAGCAAAATGCATCAATAGCTCGGATATAACCTTTTTGTGTCTCCCTGATCAGGCTGCGATCGAAGCGGTTGGACTTTGCACTAATCCAAACGTCAAAATAATCGACGCCTCGACTGCGCACAGAACCAATCCAGATTGGGCGTACGGCTTCCCCGAGCTTTCACAGTCTCACAGAAAGGGCGTGGAAAACGGCAAAAGAGTAGCAGTTCCCGGCTGTCACGCAAGCGGATTTTTGTCTATCGTGTATCCTCTAGTGCAATCAGGCATTTTGCCTAAGGACTATCCCGTAGTCAGTCATTCAATATCGGGATACTCGGGAGCAGGCAAAAAGGGCATAGCTCAGTACGAAGATCCTGACCGTGACGTTGAATTCGACAGTCCCCGTCAGTACGCTCTTAGTCAGAATCACAAGCATCTCCCTGAGATGAAGTACGTATCCGGTCTTAGCGACAAGCCTCTTTTTAACCCGATCGTAGCTGATTATTTTTCGGGAATGGAGGTCAGCGTGCCACTTAAGGTCAGCCTTTTGAATGGTGTTTCGGGAGCTGAGGATATCTATAACGCTCTCAAGAAGCATTACGACGGACAGAAAATGATCACCGTTCAGAATTGTCTCGGTGAAAACGCGGTAGGATTTCTTCCTGCAAACTTAATGTCGGGCAAGAATACTATGGTGATCAGCGTTCACGGTAACGACGAAAGAGTAGTGGTAACGTCCGTATTTGATAACCTCGGCAAGGGCGCAAGCGGTGCTGCGGTACAATGTATGAATATTATGCTCGGACTAGACGAAACGAGCTATTTGATTTAGAGGTAACTATGAAATTTATTGACGGAGGAGTATGCTCGGCAACAGGCTTCAAGGCAAACGGAGTTCATTGCGGTATACGAAAGAACAAATCCAAGCTTGACTTTGCGCTTATCGTAAGCGACGAGATCTGCTCGACTGCGAGCGTTTATACCAAAAACCTCGTTAAGGGCGCGCCTATTACGGTAACGAAGGCAAATACTGCAGACGGCAAGGCTCAGGCTATTATATGTAACAGTGGTAACGCAAATACCTGCAACGCTAACGGAGTCGAGATAGCAAACGCTATGTGTAAGCTCGTTGAGAAGCATCTTGGAATCAAGGCGGAGGACGTTATCGTAGCCTCGACAGGCGTTATCGGTCAGCCCCTTTCCATCGATCCTATGGCAAATGGTATGGCGGAGCTTGCAAAGGGGCTTGACTACAATAAGAGCAAGGAAGCAAATCTTGCTATTATGACCACGGACACGATCGAAAAGTCCTGCTCCGTTGAGTTTGAAATAGAGGGTAAGACCTGCCGTATAGGCGGTATAGCCAAGGGCTCGGGAATGATTCACCCCAATATGGCTACTATGCTTTGCTTTATCACCAGCGACGTCAAGATCGCGCCTGATATGCTCGACAAGGCTCTTCACGTAGCTATAGAGGATTCCTTCAATATGCTGAGCGTAGACGGTGATACCTCGACCAACGATATGGTATCGGTGATTGCAAACGGCATGGCAGGAAACGAGGAGATAGTTGAGTGTAACGATAGCTACAAGGTGTTCGAGGAGGCTCTTACCGCAGTTTGCAGAGGTATAGTTAGCCTTATTGCAAAGGACGGAGAGGGAGCAACCAAGCTTCTTGTTTGCAACGTTAAGGGAGCAAAGGACGTCAAATGCGCAAGAACGGTAGCTAAATCGGTTATTACGTCCTCGCTGTTCAAGGCGGCTATGTTTGGAGCAGACGCTAACTGGGGTAGAG
>JAZQYC010000003.1:0-5793 GCA_045633285.1 Clostridia bacterium
TTTTCCAAAAAGGTTAATATCAATCCTATTCCATTTTTGATAAGTGAATTCGTTGCAGCCAACACTCTATCAATGACTCTCGTGATAGGCAATCCTACCAATATATACTTAGCAGGAGCGCTTGGTGTGGATTTTTTGGAATACGTCAAGATAATGATATTGCCAAGCGTAGCATCAAGCGTAGGGGCGTATCTGATACTTCGCACGATGTTTCGAAAGCATCTGAGAGCTCCTCTCTACGTCATAGAGGACGAGGTGAAACTTGGGGACAAATTTTTGCTCACGCTTGGTCTCGTGCATTTGATCGGAGCGATACTTGCCCTTTCCGTTTGCGGTTACGTGGGAATTGAGATGTGGCAAGCATGCGTAGCGTTCGTTGTGAGCTTATTCGTGATATCTTTCGTATACCTTTTGATCAAAAGAGGTGACCTGAGACTATACGCGCGCATAGCGAAAAGGCTTCCCTTTGCGCTTGTGCCGTTCGTAATATCAATGTTTATCGTAGTGCTTTCTCTTGATAGGTGCGGTTTTACGAAAAGCATAGCAGAGCTCTTTTCGGTAGGGGATAGCATATACGTATTTGGATTAGCATCATTTTTGTCTGCAAACGTATTTAACAATATACCAATGAGCGTACTTTTCTCGGATATTATAGGTCTGACAACGCTATCTGGAGAGGGACTGCAGGGCGCGCTGTTTGCATCTATTATAGGCTCGAACGTCGGAGCTTATCTAACTCCGGTTGGAGCTTTAGCTGGCATTATGTGGCTCTCTATCCTCAAAAGAAACGGAGTAAGCTTGCCTTTTAGAAAATTTTTAAAATACGGTGTACTGCTTGCAATACCTACTATGATAATAGCCTTGGTGTCGCTACATATTACTTTTTTGATAATTTAAAATTGGATAAATCGTAAAAAGAGCAAGGAGATCAGTTATGATTTCCTTGCTCTTTTTTTATGAAATAGTAAAGCGGTCTATCTACTTTCCTACGAATATGAAGCCAAAGGCGTTTGGACCCCAATGGCAGGCGATAGCAGGATCTAAGTTGTCGAAATCTATCATTGCCTTTTGGTATTCAGCCTTAGATTTTGATATCAGATCCTTGAGATTTTCGTCAGAGTAGGTGTAAGAGGGCACGATAGGATAGGACGTATCGCATTCCCATTTGTCAAGCAGATCAAGAATGCGTCTTTTAGCCTTGGTAAGACCGATAGCCTTTTCCTCGACGTGCACCTTACCGTCTTTAAAGCCTATAAGAGGCTTGATCTTGAGTATGCTACCTATCAGATATTCCGCTTTTCTGAGCCTACCGCCCTTGTGCAAATAATCAAGAGTTTCGGGAACTGCAACGATCTTGATGCGAGGGATAAGCTCGTCAAGTATACGCACGATATCCTTTGCCGGAAGATCTCTGTATTTGTTGATCTCGTGCACGAGTATCCTCATACCGCCAACCGCGCACCTTGAATCAACTACGAAAACCTTGTCGTTATCCTTGAAGCGAGAGCGAATAACGTCGCAGGTTGCAGATATCCCCGAGGATATGGTGACGACTATTACCTCGTCTCCTGAATCGGTGTACTTTTTAATTTTCTCCTCTGCCTCCTCAAGTGGGGGAAGAGAGGTCTTTGGAAAAAGACCGTCGCTAATCAATTTATTATAAAACTCATCTAAGTCAAGGTCAATACCGTCAAGGTATTCCTTGTCTCCGAGCAGTATGCGCAACGGCAACAGCTCAACGCCAAGATCGCTCGCCTCGTTTGCTTTGATGCTACTTCCTGAATCTACGAAAACTCTGATCATATTATTCTCCTTACAATCAATAACACGACCATTATAAGTGTGCACGCATTATACCGTCAATCTAATGCTAAGCCTTTTGCTCTCACGCATAAAAAAGAACTCTCACGCCGTGAGAGTTCAACGAAATACTGTCGAATATTGGGAAAATTTTAGGCATAATCCTCTAAAATATGGGTCAATCCTCAAGACCAAGGATATAATCAGCCGAAAGGTCAAGCTCTTTGCAGAGTTTGGCAAATGTATCAAGCTTGGGAAGCTTGGTAGTAGTTACGTATTGGGTGATCATCTCGGGCGATACTCCAACTCTTCGAGCAATCTCAACGGTCGTAAGATTTGAATTCTTTAATTCGCTTATTAAGCGCTCCTTAATTACGTCGTACATAACCTTTCTCCTAAGCTAAGTATAACCAATAGTTAGAGAAAATACTTGACAGCTAACCAACGGTTAGTTATAATATAAAAAAAAAGAAAAAGGTGGTTATATGTTTTGTAAGGTATGTGGAAACAAAATAGTAAAAGATAATAAAAAATGTAGTGAATGTGGCGTTAGATTTTCAAGTAGTTACTATAAGAATGTTCATTTTCACTGTGCACATTGTGGTGGAGAGTTGGCAGAAGGGGATAAGGTATGCGCGCATTGTTACAATGATGTTTATTCAGAAATTAGAGTAGATGTGAAAGAGAAAATAAAAAATATATCCTTTTTTAAAATCAATAAACATAAAGAAAAGAAGGAGCAGGTTGAATCAACAGAAAACGTTGTTAAATTAAAGGATTATCCTAGCACAGAGTATTTCTGGTGGAGTTTAATATCGCCTATTATAGGACTTACCTTATATCTTACGTGGAAATATAATTGTCCTCTCAGGGCAGATAGTGCTTTTAGGGGTATGCGATTGGGTATTATTATTCAGGTGATAATTTGGGCTATACTACAATTCATACAATGTTCGATATTGTTTTGATATAGGTTTAAGTCTTAAAGATTATTACGAATTATAACAAGATAATGGATATAAAGTATCAGATAGAGTGATGAGATTCGGGTAAGCGGTCAAAGACCGTGCTGTGAGGCGAAGCCGAACCACATTTTCGAACTGTCTAAGAACGGAGAAAAAGGGCGAAAGGAGCAAAAACGAAAAGAAAAAAAGAAGACTGTGGTCTTCTCTTTTTCTTTGCAACAGGCGACGATTCGCCCTTGGTCGGAGTGATGAGATTCGAACTCATGGCCTTACGGACCCGAACCGTACGCGCTACCAAACTGCGCTACACCCCGAACACGTATTGTATTATATATTTTTTTTGAGAATTTGTAAACAAGATTGACCAAAAATTACACAAATTCTTATTTTTTTTATAAATTGTTTTTTCCTATTACTAAATATTGTGCTTTGCTCTAAAAATAATTTGATTTTTACACTAAATATTGTTATAATATAATAGTATATTTATAGATATATAATTTGGGATATATGAGGTGTTATTTTGGCAAAGAATTACGGAGCTAAAGATATTCAGATACTTGAGGGATTGGACGCCGTTCGTACCCGTCCCGGTATGTACATAGGTACTACGGGATCGAAGGGCTTGCATCACATTCTCTGGGAGATAGTGGACAACGCTATTGACGAGGCGGCTAACGGTCACGCTAATACCGTCAAGGTCACTCTTCACTCAGACGGTAGCGCAAGCGTTAACGACAACGGTAGAGGTATTCCCGTGGACAAGCACCCCAAGCTTGGCGTATCGGGCGTTGAGGTAGTTTTTACTCAGCTTCACGCAGGAGCAAAATTTGGTAACGATAACTACGGCTTCTCGGGTGGCTTGCACGGCGTTGGCGCGTCCGTTACGAACGCTCTTTCAAGGTGGCTCACGGTTGAGGTTTATAAGGACGGCAAGACCCACGTTATGGAATTTGAGAGCGTGGAAAAGGGCGGAAAGATCCGTTCAGGTCTCTCGAAAGGTCCTATCAGCGTCAAGTCCACCGCTCCGCAAAAAAAGGGTACTTACGTTCGCTTTTTGCCTGACGATAGAGTGTTTGGAAAAGAGAGATTTGTCTACGACGTTATTGCTAAAAGGCTCAAGGAGCTTGCGTTTTTGAACGGCGGAGTTAAGATCGAGCTTATCACGGAAAGGGCTGAGGATAGAGAGCTTGGACGACCCGTGCATCAGCTTTACGAATACAAGGGCGGTATTTCGGACTTTATTCTCTACATGAATGCAGAAAAGGCACAGCTTAACCCTACTCCCATATATATCGAGGACAAGAAATCTAATTTTGAGGTAGCGGTAGCTCTTCAATATACGGACGGATACACCGAGAATATTTTTTCATACGTTAACAATATCCCGACCACCGAGGGCGGTACTCACGAGACGGGATTCAAGGCTGCGTACACCAAGGTAATGAACGATTACGCAAGAAGCCGTAATCTTTTGAAAGAAAAGGACGCCAATCTTCTTGGCGAAGATTTCAGAGAGGGCTTGACCGCAGTTATTACGGTCAAGATGCAGAACGTTCAGTTTGAGGGTCAGACGAAAACCAAGCTCGGCAACGTAGAGGTTCGTACTCAGGTAGAAAACGCCGTTACCGCTAAGCTTAGCGAATATCTCGAAAAGGTATCCTCTCACGGTATAGCTGATAAGATCATTGCCAAGGCTCTTGATGCGGCACGCGTTCGTATGGCTCAAAAGCACGCAAAGGACATCGCCCGTCAACAAAAAGGCTTAGGAGCTTCTGCACTCGTTGGTAAGCTTGCTTCCTGTACGAGCAAAAAGAGCGAGCTTTGCGAGCTGTTTATAGTTGAGGGTAATTCGGCAGGCGGTACTGCTAAGCAGGGCAGAGACAGCAAGTATCAGGCTATATTGCCCCTTAGAGGCAAGCCCCTAAACGCTGAAAAAAAGCACGTTGGAGAGATACTTGACAACGAGGAGATCAGACTCATTATAAGCGCCTTGGACGCAGGGTTTGATCGCACCTTTAATCCCGAAAACCTCAGATATCACAAGATAGTTATTTTGTCAGATGCCGATCAGGACGGTGGACATATCCGTTCTATTCTTCTAACGTTTTTCTTCCGTTATATGAAACAGCTTATTTTGGACGGACACGTTTATATTGGTATGCCTCCTCTTTATAAGCTATCGAGAAAGGATAAGGTCATGTACGCCTACGACGACGCTGAGCTTGAAAGAGTCAGCGAGGAGATGGGTGGCAAATACGATCTACAAAGATACAAGGGCTTAGGAGAGATGAATCCCGAACAGCTTTGGGAGACCACGCTCAACCCCGAGACCAGACAGCTTATGAAGGTCACGATCGAGGACGCTGCGAGCGCAGAAAAAATGATATCCGTTCTTATGGGATCGAACATCGAGGCAAGAAAGGCGTATATCAACGAGCATGCAAACTTTAATAAGCACGATAAGTTTGCTGATATGATCTAAGGAGTTTATTATGGCAGAAAAAAAGACGAAAGCTCCCAAAATAGTTGAAACTAAAGAATTGATACTCAAGCCTCTTGAAAATATATTGCACGAATCAATGATGCCGTACAGCGAGTACGTTATACTTGATCGTGCTCTTCCGAGAGTAGAGGACGGCTTGAAGCCTGTTCAGAGGCGTATACTTTATTCTATGCTTGAGCTTGGACTAACTCCGGACAAGCCTCATAGAAAGTCTGCAAGAATAGTCGGTGACTGTCTCGGTAAATATCACCCTCACGGTGATACCTCTGTTTATGACGCTATGGTTAGACTTGCTCAACCTTTTAATATGCGCATGACTCTCGTAAACGGTCACGGTAACTTTGGCTCTGCGGACGGAGATTCCGCCGCTGCTATGCGTTACACCGAGGCTAGACTCGACCCTCTTGCTATGGAATTATTGCGTGACCTTGATAAAGACACGGTTAGTTGGAGTTTGAACTTTGACGATACGAGAAAAGAGCCCGACACCCTTCCCGGTAGATTTCCGAATCTACTCGTTAA
>JAZQYC010000004.1:0-3487 GCA_045633285.1 Clostridia bacterium
CTCTTTGTCCATTGTTAAAGCACTTAAGGGGAAAGCATAGCTCTCCCCTTTCCTTTTAATTTATAATCTTAATAATTCTTTACGTGAAGCTCAAAATATGCTCTCGGATGAGCGCATACGGGACATACCTCGGGAGCGTTCTTTCCGGTGTGACGGTGTCCACAGTTTCTGCATTCCCAAACCTCGTCGTTTGCCTTTGCAAAAACCGTACCGTTTTCGATATTATTCAAAAGAGCGTTGTATCTGTCCTCGTGATTCTTTTCAACCTTAGCAACGCCTTCCATTCTTGCTGCTATTTCCAAAAAGCCCTCTTCTCTTGCGATCTCAGCGAACTCTTTATACATCGTCGTCCATTCGTAGTTCTCGCCAGCTGCTGCTGATTTGAGATTTTCCTCGGTGCTACCTATGTAGCCGAGCGCCTTAGCCCAAAGCTTAGCGTGCTCCTTTTCATTCGCTGCGGTTGCCTCGAAGATAGAAGCGATCTGCTCGTAGCCCTCTTTCTTTGCTTTAGATGCGAAATAGTTATACTTATTTCTTGCCATGCTCTCGCCTGCAAATGCTGCTTCGAGATTCTTTTCCGTTCTTGATCCTTTGAGTTCCATAATAAACCTCCGTAATTTAAATTTGTTTTTTCTTTTTTATATAACCCTTTTCCATGCCGTTAGATAAAGGGATATAAAATTCCTTGTCCTTGATACCATCAGGAAGATATTGCTGTCTGACGTATCCACCGAAATTGTGAGGATAGAGATATTCTCCGCTTCTATCCTCCTCGCTCTTGTACGCCTGCACTCTTAAATGCTTGGGAACGACGTCGTCACGAGATAGGCTCGCCTCTTCCCTCGCGCTGTCCATAGCGATAATCACAGAATTGGACTTTTCAGCCTCGCAAACGTATATAATCGCCTCGCTAAGAGGTATAAGCCCCTCGGGAGCGCCCATTTTTTCTACTGCGTACATAGCTGAGGTTGCCATTTGTAAAGCCATTGGGTCTGCCATTCCTACGTCTTCAGCTGAGTGCGCGACCAATCTTCTTGCAATCACCATTGGATCGCATCCACCCTCAATAAGCCTCATTGCCCAAAAAAGCGCAGCGTCAGGATCACTTCCACGAAGAGACTTACAAAAGGCGCTGAGCATATCGTAAAAAAGACTCTCGTCCACCCCAAGTGATTTCTTTTGAATAGACTGCTCAGCTATATCAAGCGTAACGTGAATTACCCCGCCCTCGTCAGGGTCTGTGGTAAGCACGGCAAGCTCGAGAGCATTGAGCGCAGTTCTCATATCTCCTGCTGAGATAAAAGCTATATGATCGAGAGCCTCCTCGTCGACTAAGGTCTTGTACCTGCCGAGACCTCTCGTCTCGTCCGCTAAAGCCATTTTCATTCCAGCCTTCACGTCCTCTATTCCAAGCGGTCTGAACTGGAATATTCTGCAACGGGAAACTATAGCCTTGGTCATTGAGGCAAACGGATTTTCCGTAGTTGAGCCGATGAAAACTATATATCCCTGCTCAATAGCAGCAAGCACGCTATCTGACTGAGCCTTATTCCATCTGTGACACTCGTCGAGAAGAAGATAGGTTTTTTTACCCGATACCTCGAGACGCTTCTTCGCCTCGTCTATAACAGCCTTTGCCTCTGCGACTCCGCTTGAAACAGCGTTAAGCTTGACGAATGCGGAATTGGTGCTACGGGCTATGATATTAGCAAGGGTGGTCTTGCCTGTTCCCGGAGGTCCGTAGAAGATACAGCTTCCAAGCCTGTCGGCTATGATCGCGCGACGAAGAAGAGTACCCTTACCGACAATATGTCCTTGACCAAAGAAATTCTCAAGTCTTTCGGGACGCATACGCTCGGCAAGCGGTGCAAGCTCTTTTGTGAAGCTGTCGAATAAAGTTTCCATTCTTGAATTATATCACACAAGAATAACTTTGTAAAGTTTTTACTTGAAATATATCTCGTATTTCGACCTGCTCCTTCCAGCTAATTTTGATATATCTCCACAATAATCCACGCCGTCTACTCTCACGGCGTTGAAGCTACTTGAAACAAGTCCGACCTCTACCCAGGATGACCCCTTTCTGAGCTTAACGTCAACCCTTTTCCACCCCTTTTTAAAGCAAGGCGTGAAATAATAGTTATCACCCTCTATGCGCGCTCCAAGCAATCTGTCGATCACGACGTAAAAAACCGTGCAAGCGTCAATAAAGCCTATATTCTCACCGCCACAAAGCGGATTGAATCGCCTTATCTGATCAAGAGTGTCCGATCCGCACGCTATAGCCCTACACAGTCTACTCTCCTTAGAAAGAGCCTCGTATATAAACCTTGATCTTAAACAAGCAATGCTTTCTTCTCGTATAGAAAAATACTCTTTTTCTCTTTCTATAATAATGCTCAGCTCTCTCTTTTTTTCATACTCGTAAACGTCGTAGTACTCAGACATGGCGCATAGTCTCAGCATCTCGTCTTCCTTGGATAAGGTGAGATCTATTCTTCGATTGAGATAGCTATTTACAAGCTCCAGAAGCTCTGAGCCCTCGGGAAGTAAGCTCTCTTTAAAGCTTTTTCTCCACCTGCACAGTAGCCAAAGCGCTATCGCCTTTTTTCTCTCGCTTTTTCCTGCTTCTATGAAGCACGACCTCACGAAGTCATCTCCTTTATCGCTTCCGTAGCAAAGACGAACAATAGTCAGCATCACCGCAGAATAAAAATCCGATCTTTTCCCCTCCGTTATTATATCCCATAACCATTCGTTAAAAAAGGAATTCAGGGCTTTATCCGGAGTATATACGAAAAAGGGCTGAGCCTCCTGCTCTTTCGCCTTTTTTATTTCAGAATAAGATGGAACGCTCTGAGATAGGGCAACTATCGCTCTTTTTGAAACGGTTAGAATTAGTCCGCTCTCACAAAGCTCCACGGCGCTCGCTCCAATCACCAAAAAACCGCAGTTCGACCCGTCCATATTTTTTACGAGGTAACCGTTTTCAGAAAGAAAAACTCTGCTCTTTTTTTTAGTTCTTATCTTTATCCTTTGGGGAACGATATGATCGTGCTCTATATCAAAAAAGGTAATTTCGCCTCTTTTTGATAACGTGACGTCAAGCCTAAACGAGCCGTAATCGTGACGCTCGGTCAGTCTTTTTCCTTGCTCTAAGCTCAAGCATTCCTTTTCCTCCTTTCCCTCGCACGAAAAGGCAAATATCATTCCGTCGCTTGCCGTGATCTTACCCTTTTTGACAAGGCTTGAGGAGGATACGATTTTCGGCTCAACGGAAGGGCTTTTTTTAGGAGTGTTCTTGCCCTTTCTCGTTGCAAGAAGATACGCTGAGATCACGGATATGAAAAAAGCAATATTATATAATATAATCATATTGCAATTATTAGCCTTTTTTATGCGAATATTCTTTTGTTTTTTCAAAAACTGTGCTAAAATTAAATTATGGTTACTCTATTTAAAAAGCTATTTATCAAAAATTATCAAA
>JAZQYC010000005.1:0-2750 GCA_045633285.1 Clostridia bacterium
GATAACCTCGAATTCGGTGTAGCTCTTGACGTGAACGAGAGCGGTGTTTCCTCCGCTGACTATAAGGCATAGATAGGGAGGCTCAAGATCCTCGTGCGCTATGTAATTGGCTGCGATATGCCCGTGAAGATGATTGACTGCAATAAGAGGCTTGCCCGTTGCCATAGCTAAACCCTTGGCATAGCTTACTCCACACAGAAGCGCTCCTATAAGTCCTGCCCCGTAGGTAACGGCTATAGCGTCGATATCCGAAAGCGTGCAGTTTGCTTCACTCAAAGCCTGATCGACCACGCCCGTAACGTTTACGACGTGATTGCGCGAGGCAATCTCAGGCACTACGCCACCGTAGAGCCTGTGAATTGCTATTTGTGATGATATGACGCTTGAATGGACCTTTCTTCCATCTTCAACGACAGCCGCAGCCGTTTCGTCACACGAGCTTTCGATACCGAGTATTTTCATTTATGCCTCTTTAGTCTTAGTAAATGCTACCTCGTAGCGTATATAATAATTATTCAACAGTAACCGATTTTGCAAGATTTCTTGGCTTATCGGGGTCGTTTCCTCTTGCGCGCGATACGTAATAAGCAAATATCTGCAAGGGAATTATGGAAATAAGGGGTGCAAACTCTTCTCTTACCTCGGGGATCTTGATTCCCTCGTCTACACCGTGAGCGGTGAGGTATTCCTCGTACGGGCTTACCATTATTACTTTTGCTCCTCTTGCCTTTACCTCGTGAACGGCGTTCATGGTCTTGTCTGCAAGCGCTTTAGTCGTTATGATAGCAACAACGGGAGTACCCTTTTCGATAAGAGCGAGCGTGCCGTGCTTAAGCTCGCCTGCCGGACAGCCCTCGCTGTGAACGTAGGATATCTCCTTGAGCTTGAGCGAAGCCTCGAGAGCGGTGCAGTAGTCCACTCCTCTTCCGAGGAAGAAGGCGTTCTGCGAGAAAGAGAACTCTCCTGCCGACGTCAATATTTTCTCGTCGTCCTGAGCTGCCTTGCGTGACGATTGAACGAGCTCGTCCGTAGCCTCGAAAAGCTCCTTTTCTCTGCCCGAGAGAGCGTACGCTATATAGTAGAACACGGCTACCTGAGAATTGTAGCTCTTGGTTGCGGCAACCGCGATCTCCGGACCAGCTTTTGTAACGAGCACGATATCAGAGTGCGTAGTCAGACTGCTACCTGCAACGTTGGTTATCGTGATGACCCTTGCTCCCTGCTCCTTTGCAAGTCTGACCGCTGCAATGGTATCTGCGGTCTCTCCGCTCTGGCTGACTGCTATTACGGTCTCACCCTTTGATATGATCGGATTGCGATATCTATACTCGCTTGCTACCTCTACGCTGACAGGTATACGAGCAAGAGACTCTATTGCGGTCTTTCCGACCAAGCCTGCGTGATACGCCGTACCGCAACCGATAACGGTTATCCTGCCTGACTTTTTGATATCGGCTATGTCCTTTTGGGATAAACCGTTCTCGCTGAGAAAATTAAGCGTTTCGCCTATGCTGACGGGGATCTCGTTGATCTCCTTCATCATAAAGCTCTCGAATTTTCCAAGCTCGAGCTCAGATGCAGAAAGCTCTGCTTTGTCAAACTTTTTCTCAACGTTTTTAAGGTTCTCGTCAAAGAACTCTATGCGGTCGGGGAAAACGAGAGCCATATCGCCGTCCTGCATAATATAAACGTCGTCAACCGAGCCTGCTAGAGCCGGCGCGTCGCTTGCAAGATAATTACCGCTTTGTCCTCTTCCAACTATGAGAGGATTATCCTTTTTGCAAACTGCTATCACTCCTGGATAGTCGCTACACATAATAGCAAGAGCGTAAGAGCCCTTGAGCTCCTTGACTACCTTAACGAGAGTGGACGGTAAATTTCCGTCGTAGTTTTTAGCAAGAAGATGAGCAACGACCTCGGTGTCCGTTTCGGACTTAAACGCAAATCCACCGTTGATAAGATCTGCCTTGATGTCGAGATAATTCTCGATAATGCCGTTATGTACTACGGCAAATCTACCCGAAACGTGAGGATGAGAGTTCTCATCTGACGGCTTGCCGTGCGTAGCCCAGCGAGTATGACCTATACCACAGCTTGCCTCAACGCCCGTAACGTTCTCTGAAAGAGTAGCAACTCTTCCCTTTTTTTTGTAGGTTTTGATCTCGGCATCGCCGTGTACGGCAATACCAACGGAATCGTAGCCCCTGTATTCAAGGCGCTTCAATCCCTCAAGCAAAAATGCAACAGCATTCTCGGAGCAGCTTGCTCCTACTATTCCACACATAAACCCTCCTTTTTGTGCGCCACCGTAGTGGAGTTTTCGCCGTTTCAATTCCCCCGAAACGACTATATATATTTTTAATTTTGCAATAGCAAATTTAAATCAAATTCTCGGGATTAAGTCCCTCAAGCTCAGGCACGCAGAATCTGCCGTCCTTTCGGATCAGCCTGTCGTCAAACCAGATCTCTCCTCCGCCGTACTCGGGAGTCTGTATCAGTACGAGATCCCAATGAACGGCAGATTCGTTACCGTTATACGCATCGTCGTACGAGCTACCCGGAGTGAAATGGATAGATCCGCTTATCTTCTCGTCAAAGAGAATATCACACATAGGCTTAGTAATATAAGGATTGACGCCGAGCGCAAATTCTCCCACGTATCTTGCGCCCTCGTCGGTATCGAATATCTTGTTGACGGCATCTGTGTAATTTGCAGTAGCGTTTACGATCTTTCCGTCCTTGAACTCTAA
>JAZQYC010000006.1:0-4032 GCA_045633285.1 Clostridia bacterium
ATAATTACCGCTATGGGACTTACATTCCGTCCCGTTGAGATCGCGCAAGAGCAGTCCACCGCTCCAAAATCTAATCAGCAAAAAACCGAAAGCTCTGACGATAAACAAAAGAAGACCCGTCCCACCACCCCCGGTGAGCCCGAGGAATGGGTCAAAATATCCAAGAACGGTAAATGGGGATTCAAGAATCTTCTCGGAAAAGAGGTTATCCCTGCCAAATACGACGAAATATTCCTTTTCCACGAGGGATTGGCTTGTTTTGAAAATCAAGGTGATTTCGGATACATCAATGCTGAAAACAAGGTCGTTATCGAGCCTAAATACGAATGCGCTATGAGCTTTTCGGAGGGCTTGGCGTCCGTTACTCTTGACGGAAAATGCGGTTATATCAATAAATCTGGTGAGGTCGTCATAAACTTTGCGTACGACGCTGCTACGGCATTTTCGAGTGGTACTGCAAGAGTTAAGCTCGACGGAAAATGGGGTATCATTGACGTAAACGGCGAGGTCAACTGGATCAAATAGAATGAGAAAAGGTATTTTTTTATTACTCATAATAATACTCGTTACTGCGTGCACCCTGTGCACGGCTTTTGCGAGCGAAAATACCGAGCTTGAGTTCTTTGCCCCCGATAAATCGAGCTACGTTTCCCTCTCCTCTCCCTATCTTACTGCTGTCAGCGAGAATCATAGAGTGGTTTTTGACAGCGAGGGCTTCAAAGTGCTCGGAGACGACTCATATACCGTCAAATCGGCTCAGCATTTTTACGATGCAGTCGTCCACGGAGACGTCTTATACGCAATTAAATCGGATAGGACGATATTAGCGTTCGATCTGAAGCAAAGAAAAGAGATATCAACTGATCTTAGCTCGATCGAACAAATAGTGCGCATCTCTCTTGAGGGTGACGCTCTTTATATACTCTCCGGAATATCTATCGTAAAGCACGATCTAATATCGTCTACTACAAGCACCATCTCGAGCGATTTCGTTGGAAAAACCGTATTTGAAACGATAAACGGAAACCTCGTATACTGCACGAAAGTTCAATCTGACAAATTTTTGAGCTGTGGGTCACTTTCTACCAAAATCAGCGATGAAGCAAGTGATATTGCCGTTTCAGATTACGCATTTACACTCACGGGTAGCGGTACAATCGGCGCTTATTCCAAATCTGATCTTACTGAGATCTGCTCACTTGACCTTAATTACTCCGTATCTGATATAACTGCAGTTTGCGACAAGTTATACGTTACCTCGGCAAATACTGACAGCGTAGAGGTCTACGTTATTTCTGACGGCAAGCTCGTTTACGATCATTCCTTATGCCTAAGCGGAAGCGGAGACAATAAATTCAGCTCTCCCTCCTCGATCTTTGCTCACGGCACGAACGTCGTGATCGCAGATAAGGATAATAACCGCTTGCAGATCCTTACTCCAAACGGAGCTTTTCATAGCAGAATTTCAAACGTCACATCTCCCGTATCGGTCGTTGAATACTCGGGATCGTATTACGTAATATCCTCGGGATCTATAAAAAAGACCTCGGGCGGATCCTCTACTCAATATCAAGAGGCTGACGGCAAGACTTTTTCCGATCTTCGCACGGCGTGTGTTGACTCATTCGGCACGGTATACGCCGTAGACGGAGACAGAATAGTTTATAAGAACTCCACCACGGCGTTCAGAACGTTTTTGAATGAAAAAGTAATAGATATAGCAGTATCTCCCAAGGGAACGGTGCTGTATACCCTGACCTCTTCTAAAATAACTGCCTACGATTCACTCGGTACGGTGATATTCTCCTACGATCATTCGCTTGATCTTTCTGAAAATGCGAGAATTGATTCCGACGTTAACGGCAATAGCTTCGTGTTAGACGGAAGCTCGTTGTACGTATTTGATCGAGCAATAGACGGCTTTTCTTTCAAAAACGAGCTTAGTCTCACATATAACGGAGAGAGTGTTGTCTGCTCCGATCTTTCTTTGTCTACAGACGGAAAGCTCTATTTATCCTCTGCCCTGTCTCACGCAGTATTTACTCTTAACTCGTCTGTGACCGGCGCGGAAAAATACGATCCTACGAGCTTCACTCCTCCCGTTGACGTCTATCTCAAGCAAAATCTCGCAAAGCAAGCAGGCTACGTCAGAACGGAGGATAAAACAACGTTTGCTTACGACTTTGCTCAAAGCTACGAAAACGCAACCGTAGTTCCGGCAAATACTCTCCTGCTTCTTCTTTCAAATGAGCCTGTGAACGGATTTTATTACGTATATTTATCGGGTAAAGGGTGCTTTATCCCGACTAGCTCAGTTACACCTCTCCAAGCTGAGGTATTTGCTCCATACGACGGCTTTGCGCTCTCTTCCACCAAAATATACAAATACCCTGTTATTGATTCAACCACCTCGTTTGCTCTTGAGGAGATATCAAACGGTACGAGCTTTTTGGTCGTAGGCTCGGCAGGCGGATATACGAGCAAAGCTCCCTCGGGCAATATCTGCTCGTGGAACGAGATACTTTATAACGGAAAAATTTATTATATTGAAAGAAACAAAATAGGTCAGGCAAATCCCGAGCCACCCGTTGATTACGGCTACGCTAAGCTTCTTTCTGAAACTGTTGGAGGTAAGGTATCAGTTTATGCACTCCCCGACGATAGCTCTGCCGTTCTTGGTGAATACGCTGACGGAACTGAAGTCAAGCTTTTGACGAGGCTTGAATCAACGAGCACCTACACCGAGGTCAAGATCGGAGATATCACGGGATACGTCAAGACCAATCAGCTAACGACAAACGGCTTAACGACTGCGCAGATAGTCGTGCTTATCCTTGTTCTCGTGGGTGGCGCATGCTCGGTGACCTTGCTCGTTATCAGTCGCAGAATGCATAGGAGCAAATAATGAATTATACAGTATTTGGTACGGGCAGATGGAGCTCTTTTATATCTTGGTATTTATCCTCTAACGGTCATCACGTCGTTGAATGCGGAAGAGAAGGTAGCAGATCCTATCTTGCCCTCAAAAACGAGGGCAAAAACGAATACGTTACCCTCCACCCCAATATTCATCTTACCACAGACGTAGAATACGCTGTTGATTTTTCAGATTATTTGTTTATTTCGATCTCGAGCCAAAGCTTAAGATCCTTTATCCGTAGTCTCCCCAAAAAATCAGGCAAGAATTACGTTCTTTGTATGAAGGGCTTAGAGGAAGACACGGGCAAAAGACTATCGGAGATACTTATCGAAGAGGGCATCGAGCCTGAGCGTATAGCAGTTTGGCTAGGCCCTGGTCATATACAGGCTTTTACGAGCGGTAAGCCTAACTGCATGGTAATCGACGGATACGATCAAAAGCTCATAAGATATCTTGCAGACAGTCTCAGAAGCAATCTGATAAGGTTTTATTACGGAGACGACGTTATCGGTAGCGAGGTGGGCGCAGCTGCTAAAAACGTTATGGGAATAGCGGCAGGTATGCTTGAGGGCGGTGGTTACGAAACGCTTAAGGGAGCGCTTATGGCAAGAGGCGCAAGAGAGGTCGCAAGACTTATCCACCTTATGGGCGGTAACGAGCTGTCTGCGTACGGACTATGCCACCTTGGAGACTATGAAACAACGCTCTTTTCTCCCTACTCAAACAATAGGCTCTTTGGTGAAAGCTACGTCAAGGGACTCCCCTTTTCCAAGCTTGCTGAGGGCGTATACACGGCAAAGGCAATGAAGCTACTCGGCGAAAAATACGGAGAAGAGCTACCAATCACGAACGCCGTTTACTCTATACTCTACGAAAACAAAGAGCCAATGAGCGTATTTTCTAAGCTCTTTTCAAGAAGCACGAGAACGGAGTTTTAATTCACCAATAAATAAAAAACCCTGTCACCAAAGACAGGGTTTTTTTTAATTCATTCCGTTTGCTTGCTCGAGCTTTTTGTTTCTATCGTAAAGCTGGAGCGCCTCGATCATCTCTCCCATATCTCCCTCGAGGAATTTGTCCAGAGAATAGAGCGTAAATCCTATTCTGTGGTC
>JAZQYC010000007.1:0-1598 GCA_045633285.1 Clostridia bacterium
CGATAGAATCTTAAAGGATAGACTCTATCACCCAGATATCATAAGTGCTCTGCTTTAGCGCAGAAAGCTATTTACTTGACAATTTGTACAAAACAAGGTAATATATATAAAAACCTATACGTAAGGGAAAAGGATGAAGAAAAAGCTAACTATAGAGCAGAAGCTCAAAAAAAGAAAATACAGACCTGCGCCAAGGCTGATTGCTGCTATCTATAAGTTTTTGATGGTAGACGTTATCGGTCGTAAATATAATGCGAAGTTTCATAGAATCGATAAGGTAAGCGATTGCGACGGACCTTGCTTCGTTATATTTAATCATCTATCGAGAATAGACCATATGTATGTTTGCGGTGCAACCTACCCTAGAGTAACTAATATGGTTGCAGGGCAAAGTGAGTTTTATAGAAAGAAATTTTCGTTTGTTTTTTGGCTGGATAAGGTCATACCCAAAAAGAATTATTCTCCCGATGCGCTCACGGTGCGCGCGATCAGCGAGGTCATCAAAAAGGGCGGTTGCGTTACATTTTCACCTGAGGGCTTGGCAAGCGATTACGGCGGAAATAAGCCCATAGTTCCGGGAACGAGCAAGATGTTTAAGCATTTCAAAGTGCCTGTGTACTTGTGTTATCTCGAGGGACAGTATTTGCAGAATACCAAAGTGTGCTTGGACGAGCGCTATGGCGAAACGCACGCCACGACCTCTCTGCTCTTTTCAAAAGAGGACGTTGAGAGATTATCCGTCGAGGAGATGGACGATATAATCAACGAAAAATTCAGACGTAACGAGTACGCTTGGAACGCTGAAAAGAAGATCAAGTGGGAGACCAAGGGCAGAATATGTCACCGCTTAGAGGATTTTTGCTATAAGTGTCCAAAGTGTGGCAAAGAGTTCACTATGAAGGGAGAGGGTGATAGGATCACCTGCTCAAATTGTGGTAACGGAGCTACGATGGACGATTATTATCAGTTCCACCCATTCGAGAACGCCGTTATTCCTGCATCTCCTTACGATTGGGTAGAGCAGGAGCGTATGGATATAATCAAGGAGATCAGAGCGAATCCCGACTACTATTTCGAGGACGAGTGCAAAATAGGAAATCTCGATCAGTATAAGCTCCTTGGTGACAACAAAACGAGTAATATCGTAGGCGAGGGCAAGATCAGAATAGACCATAAGGGTCTGCATTACAAGGGCACGAGACATGGTGAGCCGTACGAATTTACGGCAGATTACAATAGTTTGTATACTCTTATAACCGAGGTAGACTCAAGCTATTTCAATTTCTATCTCAAGGGCGAGTATTTTGATATATTCCCCAAGCACCAAACGGTAGGCAAGATCAGCCTTCTCGTTGAGGAGATGCATCGCTACCACGTAAATTTCTACAAAAACTTCAAGTGGAACGATTATATGTACGAGGGCTTAGAGCTTGGAATAGACCTCAAGAAATGATAATTATCCCATCCTTTTGAATTAGACAAAGGGTGGGATTTTGTTTTATAAATCCGTGCTGTGAGCGAAGCGAACCACAGTTTCAAGCAGTCCACGGTTTCGGAGTAAAAAAAAGAGACGAGCAGGGCGTAAGCCGGTGTCGTCT
>JAZQYC010000008.1:0-12351 GCA_045633285.1 Clostridia bacterium
AAAAGTCAAACTCAAAACGTTAAGAAGATATATCTCCTCTACTCCTGCTCCAAGCCAAACGAGAGGAATAATAAAGGCGTTCAAAAGCACGGGAAATAGACCTGCTATATAGATGTTTCTACATTTCGAGCTCAAAAGTCCCGCCACCAATGTCACGATTGCACCTACTACGACGTCGATAATACCAAAGGGCGAGCTGATGTTTGCAAGAGCGCAACCAACGGCTAAGCCCACGGCTGTCTCGGGAAATACGAATGGAAGCAGAGTGAGCGCCTCTCCTATTCTGACCTGAATCGGTCCGAAGCTTATAGGAGCAGTCAGCGTGGTGATACAAAAATAAAGCGCCGCAATAACGGCGCTTCTCGTGATAATCGTAAGTGAAAATTTTTTCATAATATCCTCGGTTTTTATTATTGACGGGTCGCCGATACCGTCTATTGAATGATACCATAAGCCGTATTTTTTTGCAACTGTTTTGCCCAAAATTCCGTATATTACTTGCTAAATATTATCATTTATTCTATAATATTTACTGTATTAAATTTCAGGAGCATACTATGCCACAGGAATACTTTATCTACTTTGGCTTTCTTCTCGTATACGTGCTTACAATGGTAGCCATTGCCTACATTTGCAGAAAAAAAAGCAACTCTCTCGACAGCTTTTACCTTGCAGGTAAGGGTATCGGTCCTTGGATGACTGCGTTTGCGTACGGTACTACATATTTTTCGTCCGTAGTTCTGATAGGCTACGCAGGCAAGCTCGGCGCGCTTTTTGGACTCGCCGTTATTTGGATAGGCATAGGAAATGCCGTGATCGGTACTTACCTTCCATGGAAGATACTCGCAAAAAGAACCAAGCTTATGACCTCTTGTATGCAGGCAAAGACCATGCCCGAATTCTTTGAGCATCGTTACAAAAGCCCCAACGTCAAGCTTGTCACTGCTGTCATCATAGGTATATTCCTTATCCCCTATACCGCATCGGTATATCAGGGACTTGGTCATCTTTTTTCGGCAGTTTTCGGAATAGACTCGGCTACTCAGGAGACCGTGTTCGTTGTCTGCGTGCTTGCACTTGCCACGATCACCGCGCTCTACGTATTTTTCGGAGGATATTTCGCAACCGCTCTTTCGGACTTCGTTCAAGGAATAATAATGCTCGTAGGTATCGTGCTAATGGTAGTGCTCGTTTATAACCACGTCGGAGGCTTTTCGGACGCATTCACGAAACTTGAGAGCATGAGCCTTGGATTCATTCCCTCGGGAGCAGGCGCATTTGATCTTTTTTGTCTCGTAATACTCACCTCGCTTGGACCGTGGGCTCTTCCGCAGATCATTCATAAGTTCTACGCTATCAAGGACGACGCTTCAGTCAAGCGCGGAACGGTGGTTTCCGTAATATTTTGCGCAGTAGTAGGTATCTGCGCTTACGCAGCAGGAGCAAGCGGTACGCTCTTCGGCTCAGAAATAGGCTTTGCCGATAAGGTTGGAGCAAAGGACTTTGACTCCATAATGCCGGCAATTTTCACCACAGCTCTTCCCCCCGTTGTCATCGGAATAATGATCATAATGGTCTTATCCGCAAGCATGAGCACGCTCGCGTCACTTGCGCTCTCTTGCTCAAGCGCCATCACCATAGACGTTTACGCAGGATATATCAACAAAAAGATTGACGGAAAAAAGCTCAATACTGCTACGAGATTTGCAAGCATCTTCTTCATCGCGCTCTCTGCCGTAATTGCTATCTTCAAGCCTGCCGGCATCGTTGAGCTTATGGGTCTCAGCTGGGGAACTCTCGCAGGCTGTTTCATCGGACCTTACGTTTACGGTCTGTTTATGAAGAAATCAAATATCTACGGCACCTGGGCGTCAATCATCGCTACTCTTCTTATAACGGCAGTACTTATCTTCGTCCCGGGATTCGGAATGGCAAAGTCCCCCCTTATCGGTGTGATCTGTATATTCTCCTCGCTTATCGTTACACCTATCGTAAGCTTGCTCACAGCAAAAAGAGCAACTGCAAAGAATCTCGACTACGAATACGCAGAGCTTACGGAAAAGGCTGAATAATTCTTT
Organism: Clostridia bacterium; assembly: GCA_045633285.1. GTDB lineage: Bacteria > Bacillota > Clostridia > Christensenellales > RUG350 > RGIG2224. The sequence continues at coordinate 2,079 of JAZQYC010000008.1, forward strand.
TGATCTAAAAAAGAGCAAGATTTGCTAATCTTGCTCTTTTTTCTTTTGCCTTGGAAAATAAGAATATATTCTGCAAAGGAGCTTGGCGTTATATACCTTGCGCTCACGGTCACATCTTCCGAAATCCTTTTCAAAATCGTTGTAGCTCGTTATAACGTGCGCAGACCAATCCTTCATGCCTCTATAAACCTTGCCAAAATCGCGGTAAAGCTCTTTCAGCTCGCTTGCTTTTCCTATCCTCTCGCCATAGGGGGGATTTGCAAATATCACTCCGCCCTCGTATCTCGAGGATATATCTCTCATATCCCCTACCTGAAAATGAATATATTTTTCTAAGCCGATTCTAGATGCGGAGTCTCTCGCTATAGCTATTGCCCTTTTATCTATATCAAAGCCCGATATTCTGACCTTTTTGTCCCAATTTATACTCTGCTCTGCTTCCTTTTTCAGCTCAGTCAGGTGCGAGCCTTGGATAAAGGCGTATTTTTCAAATGCAAACTCTCTGAAATATCCGCTCGGGATATGGAGCGCTCTCATACAGCACTCTATTGCAAAAGTTCCCGACCCCGTAAACGGATCTATTACCGCCCTTTCTCCGTCGTAGCCCGATAGCTCTATTATGCCTGAGGCAAGCGTTTCCTTGAGTGGAGCAACGGGCACGAGCTTTCTGTATCCTCTCTTGTGTAGCCCTGCGCCCGAGGTATCAAGGGATATCGTTATCTCGTCCTTTAAGGCTGATACCTCTATATAATAGGGATCTCCGTCCTCAGGAAGGGAGCTATATTTTTTTAAAAGAGTGTCTACTATTGCTTTTTTTGTGATGCTCTGCATAGCAGAGAGAGCAAAAAGCTTGCTCTTCACGCTCTTTGCCTTAACGATTATAGCTCCGTTTTCAGGGATATAATCAAGCCAAGGCACGCTCTTCACTCCGTCAAACAGCTCGTCAAAGCTCTCCGCCTTGAACGCTCCGAGCTTCAAAAGCACTCTGTCTGCCGTTGAAAGATGAAGATTGAGCCTTGCTATATCTCTTTCTTCCCCGAAAAAGTGGAAACGCCCGTCTTGACAGGGGGCGTTTATATTGAGCCTTTGTAGCTCTCTTTTTGTAGCCGTCTCCATACCAAAGCCGGCGTTTACAAGTATTTCCATATATTATACGTTGAATCTGAAGAGGATAACGTCACCGTCCTGAACAACGTACTCCTTACCCTCGCTTCTGATCTTTCCCTTTTCTTTTGCGGCGTTATACGAGCCGTATTCAAGAAGACTCTCCCAATCAATGACCTCGGCTCTTATAAAGCCCTTTTCAAAGTCCGTATGGATTTTACCTGCAGCGCCCGGAGCTTTAGTTCCCTTTTCAATCGTCCAAGCTCTCGTCTCCTTTTCGCCTGCGGTCAGATAGCTTATAAGTCCAAGCAAAGCGTAGCACGCTTTAACGAGCTGATCTAAGCCCGTAACGGTTGCTCCAAGCTCCTCGAGAAAGGCTCTCTTTTCGCTCTCTTCCATATCGGCGAGCTCTTCCTCTGCTCTTGCGCAAAGCACCATTACCTCGCTTCCCTCGCCCTCGGCGTACTTTTTGACCTCCTCGGAAAAGGCGTTACCTCCTCCGATATCCTCCTCGCCTACGTTAGCGCAGTAGATAACGGGCTTATCGGTAAGCAAAAATAAACTCTTGACGTAAGCTATCTCGTCCTCTGAAAGCTCGCTTTTTAATGCTCTTACGGGCTTACCTCCGTCAAGCGTAGCCATTATTCTTTCGCAAAGCTCAAGTTCGATCTTGTATTTTTTGTCACCAGATTTGAGCTGAGTTTTGAGCCTATCTATACGCCTCGTCATGGTCTCGATATCGCTGATAACGAGCTCCGTGTTTATAGTCTCGATATCCGAAAGAGGATCAACTCTTCCGTCTACGTGAATGATATTTTCGTCGTTAAAGCATCTGACTACGTGAACGATAGCGTCCACCTCTCTTATGTGCGAGAGAAATTTGTTACCAAGTCCCTCGCCCTTTGACGCACCACGAACAAGTCCTGCTATATCCACGAACTCAAGCACGGTGGGGGTGATCTTCTTGCTGTTATAAAGAGCGGCAAGCTTATCGAGTCTCTCGTCGGGAACGGCTACCATTCCGACGTTTGGCTCTATTGTACAAAAAGGATAATTTGCGCTCTGCGCTCCTGCTTTTGTGATTGCGTTAAAAAGTGTGCTCTTGCCAACGTTTGGCAAGCCTACTACTCCGAGTTTCATTTTCTGTCTCCGTTTCTTTGATTAGTTTTTCTTATAAAATCTATGCTTTCGGGCGAAAGATCTGCCTTTCCTGCGCCTATCTTGATAGTGCACGAATCACAATGATAATCGCTTCCTCCCGTAACCAGCAAATTGTGTTTTTTTGCAAAGGACAGATAATACATTCTATCCTGCGGTGTGTGCGAGGGATAAAATATCTCTATTCCTTTAAGCCCTGCTTCTTTCATGCTACGAACGAGTGGCTCAAAATCCTCTCTTTGCCTTTTGTCCATAGGGTGAGCCATTACGGGTATACCACCGCTTCTTGCGATCATTTCAACGCCCTCCTCAGGAGTAAAGCGTTTCACTCTCACGAAAGCCTTGCCGTTTGCTCCTATCCATTCGTCAAACGCCTCGTTCACACAGCGCGCGTGTTTCTTGGCAACGAGAAGCCTTGCTATATGCAGTCTGCCCTTTTCCTCTCCGCTACCGTCGTAAAGCTCGTTTTCCTCTATTTTTACCCCCAAGCCTTTTAGCCTATCAAGTATCTCGAGGTTTCGCTCACGGCGCATATCCTTGGCTTTTTTTAGTCCGCTGAAGAAATTCTCGTCAAGGCGCATACCGTACCCAAGCACGTGCACCTCGCCCTCCTTGTAGGTTGATAGCTCTATGCCTCTTATTACCTCAACGCCCTCTTTTTCTCCCGTCTTTTTTGCCTCGTTAAGCCCTGCTACAGAGTCGTGATCAGTCACCGCGCAAAAGCTAATGCCTGCTCTTTTTACTCTCGATATAAGGGCGGACGGGCTAAGACTGCCGTCGGACGCCGTTGAATGCAAATGAAGATCGCAGATCATTGCGCGTCTCCCGTGATCTCAGGAATATCCTCACCCGGCAGTACCTCTACCTTGGAGAGCTTTTCCTGTATCTTAACGTTTCGTCTGACTACCTCGTCAAGCTTGTTTCTTGCTCCGTCAAGCTTGGACACGGTAGCCTCTAAGTCTCTTGAATACATCGAGAAATCCTTTTGGAAGCTTGCAAGAAGCTTGCTGATCTCGGTGCTTCGCTTTTCGATAGCAAGGGTCTTAAAGCCCATTCTGAGACTGTTCAAAAGCGCGGTTATCGTGGTAGGACCTGCAAGCACGACCTTTTGCTTTGCAAGCTCGTCCGATAAACCTGCTATTCTGAGAATTTCTGCAAAAAGTCCCTCAGTCGGCACGAACATTACGGCAAAATCGGTGGTTTTGGGAACTTTGATATACTTATTCTTGATCTCGATAGCCTCGTGCTTAACTCTTGCGGCTAAAGCCCTGCGGGCTATTTCCATCCCTTGGCTGTCACCGTTTTCCGAGCATTCGCAAAGACGCTGATAGTCCTCGCTCGGGAACTTCGCGTCAACGGGAAGAAGAACGGAGTCGTTTGCCCCTTTACCCGGCAAAACGATAGCAAAGTCCACGAGGTTCTGTCCGCTTATCGTGACCTGTCTTTTGTACTGATCCACGGTCAAAGTCTGCTCGAGTATAGCTTCAAGGGACGCCTCTCCCCATTCGCCTCTCGTTTTAACTCCCGTAAGCACCTTTTTGAGGTCGCTTACACCGCTCGAAAGCTCTTTCATCTCTCCAAGCCACTTGCTAATGTTCTCAATGCTGTCGCTTATCTTTTTGTAGGAGCTGTCAAGTCTGGTCTGAAGATTTTCGGCAAGCTGTTCGTTGACTGATTTATTGATCTTTTCGAGGTTTTCCTTAATTGCCTGCACCGACCTTTCGTTGCCCTTGTTGACCTCCTCTATAAATCTCTCCAAGCTCTGCAAAACGATACGGTTGGTATCGGTGAACGCCGTAGTTATAGACTGAGCCTGACGGAGATTGGAATTCTCCACAGTGTTTCTGAGATCAAGAGCGACCTTTTCGACCTCCTCTCTGACGAGTCGGTTGATATCGCTTGCCGAAAGAGTTTCTTCCACCTTTTTATTCTTGGAAGAGAAAATAACGACGAGAACGCCTGCAAGCGTCAATATAAGTAAGCCTAAAATTGCGTATTCCACTTATTACCTACTTGTCGAGCTTGCTGGTGTCAAACACGCAGATCTCGGGTATATTGCGGTATTTGTGAGCAAAATCAAGACCGTATCCAATGACGAATTCGTCAGGGATCTCAAAGCCTATGTAATCGCCCTTAAAGTCAACCTTTCTTCTTGCGGGCTTATCAAGCATAGCGCAAACGGTTACGCTCTTCGGTCCACGAGCCTTGAGCATAGGAACGAGAGCCTTCATCGTAACGCCCGTATCAATAATATCCTCAACGATAACCAGATTTTTGTCCTTGATATCTACGGTGAGATCCTTGTTGATTCTTACCTCTCCGCTCGTCTCCGTGCCCTCACCGTAGCTCGAAACGTGGATAAAGTCAAATTCTACGGGAATATCCATAGCTCTTACGAGGTCAGCGTAAAAAATGCTCGAGCCCTTGAGAACGCATACCATTAAAACGTCCTCGCCTCTGTATCTGTCGCTGATCTCCTTTCCGAGCTCGGAAACTCTCTCTTCAATCTCTTTTTTAGTAAACAATATTTTAGCTACGTCTGAATACATTTTTTCCTCCGTGTAATTGAATAATTTTATCTGTTGACTGATCTATCTTAGCGTTTTCGCTGATCTCTATTCCAAAAACTGCAAGTATCTCGCTACCTCTTGCAAGTACTGCGACCTTGTCACGCAGTCTCACGGGAAGCTTGATATCAGTAAAATAATCACCGAGAGATTTTCTTCCTCCGCCAAACCTTTTGAAGGTATCTCCCTCTTTTCTCGTCCTGACGACTGCTCCCTTGATCTTGTCCTCGTCCACGAAAAGTCCGCCCTTTGTCATTTGAGTTACCAATTCCAAGCAGTACTTCTCTCCATAGAGAAGATAATCTATTCCCAAGACGGCTTCCTTTTCCAAGTTATCCACGCCGTCAAGCCTGTCAAATGCGATCCTGTCGTATTCTTTGTACGCTCTGACAAAACGTGGCATATCAAGAGTAGTACCGTTTTCGGACAGCGTCAGCTCTCTCAAGAGCCTGAAATGTCTCTCCTCTACGTCCGCATCTACGCCGAGGGCAGAAAACGACTCTTGTATAACTCTGACTGCAACAGCCTCGTCCGAAAGCGCAGATATATCAACGCCAACCGCGCCGAAGCCAATATCTTTAACCTTGTCTACCCTAAGCCGTCTGAAATGCTCCTCGTCTATAGCCGACGTCCTTGCAAGTCTGAGAAGAGCCTTGTCAACGTTAGGATATTTTTCTCTTATAAGAGGAAGCACGCTACGGCGTAAAAAGTTGCGCGTGTAGCTCTCGTCTAGATTGGTCTCGTCCTCAAAGTACGCTACGCCCTCTATCCTGCAATACTCGTCTATCTCCTCTCTCGAGGTCTCGAGCATAGGTCTTAGGATATTCCCTCTTCTTTCTCCGATACCTGCAAGCCCTCTTGCTCCCGTTCCACGAAAGAGCCTCATCAAAACGGTCTCAACGTCGTCTTCCCTGTGATGCGCAGTCACTACGACGTCGCAAAAGCCTTGCTTAATCGCGTCCTCAAAGCACTCGTAGCGAAGCTCTCTTGCAGATTGCTCTATAGTTTTTTTGTTGAGCTTAGCGTGCGCCGGCGCGTCTACGCCGTATACCTTGACGGGAACGCATAACTTCTTGCAATGCTCTCTAATCAGCTCGGTTTCTCTCTTTGACGATTCACGGATACCGTGCTCAACGTTAATAGCAACGACTGATATATCTAACCTTTTAGCGTTTTTGAGAAGATAATGAAAAAGCGAAGCAGAATCTCTACCTCCGCTAAGAGCGACGCCTACCGTCGTTCCACCTTTTATCAAAGACTCCTCAATTTTCATAATTCCTCAATATCAGATAACCCTCTGCGTTGTCGCTGTCGCTGAGCATTATTGATTGAATTTGATATTTTTTCATAACGGAGAGAATAACTCCCGCTCCGCTGACCATGACCTTGGCTCTTTTTAGAGGAAGGACGGGATATCTTATAGACCTTTCCTCTTCGGGCATTTTCGCAAGCTCCAGAGCGACCTTTTCTACCTCGTCCACGCTTACTACTCTGCCGTGCACCTCTTCTCTTGAATATCTGCCAGAACCAGCAAGAATCGCGCCTATCGAGGTGGCAGTACCGCCAATCGCTACGACACGCTCTTTCAGATCGATTTTTTCAGGGAAAAGCCTGTCCACCTCTTTTTGGATAAGAGAAATATCCTCTCCGCAGGTATCGTTTGCCCGAACTGCGCCTATCGGAAGCGAAATGGCAAAAAGCCCGTCATCTCTTGCCGTGACTATCTCCGTGCTTGCTCCGCCTACGTCGAGAACGGTAATATTATCTCTTCCCTCGCTTGCTCCAAGATATCCGGCTCTTGCCTCCTCCTCGGGAGTCAAAACGTCCACCGTAATATCGAGCCTTCTTTTTACCTCGTCCACGAACGCCTTGCCGTTTCCAGCTGATCTTACGGCTTCCGTTGCAAAGCAATAAAGCTCGTAGCCCTGAGCCTCTTTTTGAAACTCTTCTATCGCCTGAATGCTTGCCTCCATGCTTTCTCTATTCAGCATTCCCGTGAGGTTAAGCCCCTTTCCAAGCTGAGTCATGGCTACTTTTTTTTGCGTGAAGCTCGATTTCAGCATAAGTCTGACTGAATTTGAGCCTACGTCAATGACGGCTATTTTCATATAACGTAATAATTATCGTCGATCTCAACCTCTGCGGTAACGCCTCCGCTACCGTTTATAAGATCGTCGTATTTTTCTTCAAGATTTTTGAGCTCTACGTACTGCACTATCAATACGACGGCAAGACTTACCAGCAAGGTAATTGCAAGGATAATTCCTGCTTGCAGTATAGAGCGTAAGGTTTTGACCTTCATACGATCACTCCGATCAGTAAATTCTTATTCCACCGCTGCCTATTGCAATAACGGCAACGCTATCTATCATACTTGCTCTGACCGCTCCGAACGTCCTGCTGTCGGCAGAAACGCTTCTGTTGTCTCCGAGAACGTAATAGCAACCCTCGGGAACGATATACTCCTCTTGGTATCTCGTCATATTCATAACGGTCATTTTGGTTATATAGGGCTCGTTAATCTCAACTCCGTTGACCGTGAGAACGACCTCGTCCTCCCGTCCATCCTTTAACGAGGGCATAACGGAAACCACGTCTCCGCCCTTAGCGACTACTCTTTTTATGAGCAATTCGTTGACTACGCCCGTTAACTGATGAGCGTCGTTATTCAGAATAACTATATCACCGTAATCGGGCTCAATGAGGTGCTTGACGACTATTACGCCGTCACCCTCCTTTTGAATAGTGGGAAGCATAGACGCGCCCTTTACGGGAACGTATCCCACGAATATCAAAATAATGGTAAAAAGTAAAACGATAACGCTGATTGAAAAATTATTTTCAACCTCGGAGGGAGCGAGCTTTCCCATTTTGGGCAAAAGCGCGTCGTTCATTTCCTCTCTTATATTGGTATCGCCTTTACTTTTTGACAATTTTTTTCATCTCCTCTGCGGTGATCATTATTATTCTACCGCATTTAAGACATTTGAGCTTAAAATCCGCGCCTATTCGCACGATCTCCCATTCCTTACCTCCGCAAGGGTGGGTCTTTTTGGTTATTACCTTATCTCCGAGAGCGTATTCCATAATTATATCAGAAGCACGTTTCGAACGAGCGTTCCGCGAAGCTCGGGGATCTCTATCTTCCATACCTCTTCAAAGGACAGAAGCTTCTTCATATCCGCATTTTTGAACGCAGACGAGGACAAATGCACTCTCTGCCAGCTTGAGCCTGCCTTGACCTTCTTTTTGACGCTATAAACGTCCTCTCCCGAATAAAATCTCACCGTCATCACGAACTCCTCGGGCACGAAAAGCTCAAGTTGCATGCTTTCTGCTACCTTGATGCCCGTAGGCTGTTCGGGGTCGAGAACGTAAGAAAAGCCCCCTCTTCCTGCCGTAACGCCCAAAAGTCCAAGCGCTCCCTCCTTGACCTCGAGAGTGTTGTCGTAGACTAATTCGCCCTCTACAACGGGAACGAGCATTTTGTCCTGCGTGCCGTCAAAAAGTATCCTCGTGGATCTTCTCTCGGGTACGCTTGCTCCCGTGTGAGTGGTGTTGAGAAACTTTGGACGGGAAGACACCGAATACTTGCCGTAGTTGGCTCTAGCAAATATTATGACTTTTTCATCGTTTAGCGCAAGTGAAAAGTTCGCGATTATCTCACCGTTTCTCCTGCCTGCATCGACCTTTTTCCAGAACATCTTCTCTGAATCGTCAACGTAGGAATACCAGATCTCGGCTGATCTTGCGCCGGGAGCGTTGATCTTGATCTTAAGCTCGCCGTCTATACCCGTTTCGATATCAAAGGTGGGGGTATCTGCAAATTTCTCTCCTGCGAATACCTTTTTGACGAATTCTTTTATGGTGTTTATCTGTCTAGCAAAAAGAACGTGTCCGTTACCAAAAGCAAAATCGGAATAAAACTCCGCCTCGCTCTTCATTTTTTCTACCGTTCTTTCGGTGATCGATATTATCTCGTCCTTTGTACTCGTGCCTCCTACGTGAAGCATCGGAACGGTAACGAATGGCGCGTAGCTCATCTGATCTACACCCGAGAGCCAGCAATCACGCTCTTCCTTGTCCTCCTCCTCACCGTCAAGATTACATCCAAAGACGGTTACGCAACCTGATATTCTCTTGTCCATAGCTACACTCTGCCATGCAAGGTTGCACCCCTCGTCTATGCCGACGAGGACGATTTTTTCACTTTCTGCGCATTCAAGCTCTCCTATCAAGGTGAGCGTTCTACGAATAACGTAGGTCCAATTATACCAAACGGTATCTCTTGCCGAGGGCTCGGCGTAATACATACGCCGACCTGCCCTCGCCTTGTTACAATAATCGAGGTCATCGGGATAGAACGTATAGCGTTTCTTGCCCTCCGCTACGCCCTCAAGATCAACGGCTACGGCTAGGTAGCCGTCCTGAACGGCGTCACGAAAAAGCTCGTCGCTTATTTCCTTACCCGAAAACGGTGGAGTGATCAAAACTACGGGAAGCTTCGTCTTTTTCTTAGACCTCGCTGTCACAGCGTACGCCCTTACTTCTCCCTTTTCCGTCTTTTTTACGGTAAAATAAATTTTTTCGTATATCACGCCCTCTTTCTCTTCGCTTCTAACTACTCTGTAGTCGAGCGGTTCGCTACAAGGATCGCATTCCTGCCAAACCTCTACGGGCGTCATAAATTTATATTCCATAAAAACCTCTTGATTTTTTAGATCTTAGTCGTTTGCCTTTTTCTTTGCGAAAGCTCTTTTAATAAGCTTGTAGACCTCTACCATAGGTATAATGAGGAAGCCTGCAACGATTGCAATAGCCCACTCCGTGATAGTAAGTGAATGGATAGAGAACATTTCAGACAAGAAGGGTACGAGAATTACCACTACCTGCAAAAGAGCTGCTCCAATGAACGCAAGGTTCATATACTTGTTGTTGAAGAGTCCTTCTCTGAAGAGCGACAGCTCACGGCTTCTCATGTTGTAAGCGTGGAAGAGCTGAACGAATCCAAGAGTCAAGAACGCCATAGCCGAAGCCTCTGCTGCGATATCCTCGGGAGTTGACGCCGTTGCGAAAGGTCCTTTTGCAAGGAGAAATACTCCAAGAACGAGAATGGTCTGCATAATACCCTGAATGAAGATATCCGTGCCTACACCGCCCGAAAAGAGCGATCCCTCTGCTTTTCTGGGAGGCTTATCCATAACGTCAGGCTCGGGGTGTTCCATACCAAGAGCAAGAGCAGGGAGGGAGTCGGTTACTAGGTTTATCCAGAGAATCATTACGGGAGTAAAGATCTGAACGCCAAGTATGGTAACTGCAATAAAGAGCGTAAGTACCTCTGCGATGTTTGCAGAAAGCAGATACTGAACGGTCTTTCTGATGTTGGAGTAGATTTTTCTACCCTCTTCAACTGCAAGGATTATGGTAGCGAAGTTGTCGTCTGC
>JAZQYC010000009.1:0-1224 GCA_045633285.1 Clostridia bacterium
CCCCGATCTTTTCGTCAGCAAAAAGAAAAAAGAGGGAATAAAGGCTCATAGCTTAAAGGAAAATTTCCGTACGGACGACAAGGTGATAGACGGAGTAAACGAGCTGTTTTTGTCCGTGTATAACGAAAATAGCGCGGGAGAGGAGTATCTCGGACAGGAAATGGAGGCTCAGAGAGTAGGTTTAGACGTGGGATATCCTCCTGTTTCGTGCAACGTATTTTTTACGAAAAGCTCAAAAAAGGAAAGATATCTCGATTCCCTGTACAGCGTAGCTAAGGCAGAAAAAGAGGAAGAAGAGGACGAGGAAAAAGAGGAAACCGTATTCGTATGTAACAAAATAGCCGAGCTACTCAAAAACGGTGTGATCAAGGACAAAAACGGAGAGGAACGAGCAATAAAAAGCGGAGATATAGCCGTTCTTTCAAGATCGAGGTCGGGATATACGAATATAGTCAAAAGGCTCAGAGATTCAGGATATCCCGTGGCGGTCAGCGAGAAGCATTCTCTTCCCTATTCGGCAGAGCTTCTCGTGCATCTTCTGAGAGTTTTAGACAATACGCAAAGAGAGGAGAGCTTAGTCACGATTATGCTCTCACCTCTGTTTGCATTTTCTGAAAACGAATTGGCAAGTTTTAGAATAAGATCAGGCAAAAAAATCGGTCTTTTTGAATGCTTGAAAAAAGAGAGGTCAAGTAGCGCCAAGCTCAACGATTTCCTTACCAAAATAGAGGACTATAAATTCCGTTCGGGATACTACTCGGTAGCCGATCTTCTCGATTATATAGTGAGAGATACCGAGCTTGAGCTTATTCTCGGCGCGGAAGAGGACGGAGAGGGCGAGCTTGGAGTGCTCAGCGCATATCTTGATTCGCTGAGAGGATCAACGATAGCCCAAAGCGTGACTGATTATCTTAACTACTTTGATAAATATCCATATTTTGAGACCCAAAGAGTCTCGGGAGCAGAGGACGGGGTCAAGGTCATGACCATTCACGCAAGCAAGGGTCTTGAGTTTCCAGTAGTGTTTTTGGTTGGAACGGGTACGCATTTTATAAAGGACGATGCTAAAAAGAGCGTTCTTCTCCACAAAAAATACGGCGTTGCAATGCCCTCGTTCGATCTTGCAAGCAGAGTTTATAAGTCGAACTTTGCATTAGATGCGATCAAGAGAAAAATGGGTGAGGACACTATTGCTCAGGAGCTAAGGCTTCTTTACGTTGCGCT
>JAZQYC010000010.1:0-1495 GCA_045633285.1 Clostridia bacterium
ACCAAAATATACGTTAAACATCAGCCTACGACTCTTCATCTGATAGCTTGCAACCAAAAACGCTAGAGCAACCACGCCAATAGCGTTGACTATAATATCGTTCCAGATGCCAAGCGAGCCCATAAACGACACGATGGCTTGTGATAATTGATCAAACATAATGCCCTCCTAATGACGTAAAAATTACGCATCCTTGCAAGATTTCTTGGCGAAAAACCATCTACGTTAGGAAATAAGACGAATCGATTTCCGCCGATTTTATTTATGATATTTTTTTCCTGCTCTTATAGAAAAGGAGCGATAGAGTATCTCATACAAAAGCACCCTCATCAGCTGATGAGGAAAGGTCAGCTTGCTAACGGACAGGCGCATATCAGCTCTTTTTTTGACCGAATCAGCCATTCCGTGCGACGAGCCTATTATGAAGCAAAGCTTACCCGATCTATCTATCTCACGTCCAAGAAGAGAAGCAAGCTCAACCGAATCGTATTGCTTGCCCTCTACGCAGGTAGCAACGGTATAAGCTCCGTCGGGAATAGCGCTGAGGATTTTTTCACCCTCCTTTATAAGCGCCAAGGAGATCTCGCTTTCTGAATCCTCGTTCATTATACGCTCCTCCTTGATAGAGATCTCCTCTATCTTGGCAAAGCTCGACAAACGCTTCTTATACTCACCAAGCGCCTTGACGAGATAATCTTCCTTTAAACTACCCACCGTAATAATAGTTAATTGAAACATAATACACCTACCCTACCCATTATAAACGATTACCTATCTTTTTACAAACCGTTTGAGATAAGATAATCTATAACGAATCTGATAAGCTCGATCTCCCTCCTTGTCTCCACTGCACTTAGCTCCGCCAAAAGCTCAAAGTCCTGCTTATCAACTCAAATATAGAATTTTCTATACTTGTAATTGATTACAATTTATATTTCTCAATATCCTTATTGCATTTTCTCCATTTGACTACTTTTGCTATGCAGTTTTAGGTTTAATACGAATAAGTATAGAATTTTCTATACAATCAATTATAGCACTTCAAGTTACGCTATAACTATAAAAAACACCCCCAATATCCCATCTTATTCCTACTCTTCATCATATCACGCACGATAAATTTACAGTATAGAATTTTCTATGCTACTGATCACGTTATACCTCATCATACTTATTTCATAAGGAGTTTCTGATACCCATTTTCTCTCTGTTTTTATCATTTTTCGTAGGGTCAACACGAAGTATAGAATTTTCTATACTGTAGATTACCCTGGAACATCTAATCTCAGGGGGTTTTGTCGCAAGAGGGTTTTATAATTGTACGTATACAAAACACATATTGACTTCCCCATTCAAGAATCAGACTGCCTCGTCCGCTCTTCTCTTTGCTTATATCCTCAACGAATTTTTCTCTGATTGCACGTATTACCTTATCCGAAACCTGCTCCATATACGTAGCCTCACATAGTATAGAATTTTCTATACTATAAGTTGT
>JAZQYC010000011.1:0-6044 GCA_045633285.1 Clostridia bacterium
GATGTCTATCGGTAACGGCTTCGGCTTTGATTACGACGACGGAATGTGTCTTGATTGCATATTCGGATATAGATACGGCTCGTTCGTCGTTGAGGCTAATTGCGATATAGAGGGTAAGCTCGTAGGTATCGTTACGGGTAAAAAGGAGATTACGTTCAAGGGAGCAAGCGTATCGTTAGAGGCGCTTAACGCAAAATAGGAGGGCAAGCTTGAGAGCGTATTCAGCTGTAATATCGAGAGCGCAAACGTTCCTCTCGAGACCTTTAGCTACGAGGCAAAGGAAAGAGTATTCCCCACGATCTCGGGGGCAAAGCCCAAGGTAATTATTCCTGCGTTCCCCGGAACGAACTGTGAGTACGACAGCGCTAAGGCTGTTGAGGACGCAGGCGCAAAGGCAGAGATAATCGTAATAAACAACCTTTCTGCTAAGGGCATTCAGGATAGCGTTGACAAGTTTGCAAATGCCGTCAAATCTGCTCAGATGATATTCGTGCCCGGAGGATTCTCGGGCGGTGACGAGCCTGACGGTAGCGGTAAGTTCATAACGGCGTTCTTCCGTAACGGCAAGGTCAAAGAAAGCGTTTCCGATCTTCTTGATAACCGTGACGGCTTGATGTGCGGTATCTGTAACGGATTCCAGGCTCTTATCAAGCTCGGTCTCGTTCCCTACGGCAAGATCATTGACACGGACGAGAATTGCCCGACCCTTACCTTCAACACGATCAACCGTCACCAGTCCAAGATAGTACGCACCCGTATAGCTTCTAACAAATCGCCTTGGCTTGCTGATTGCAAGGTAGGCGAGGTAGTAAACGTGGCTATCTCTCACGGTGAGGGCAGATTCCTTGCAAGCGAGGAGCTTATAAGAGAGCTTGCTCGAAACGGACAGATTGCGACCCAGTACGTTGACTTTGAGGACGAGGCGACCGCAGACATCCATTTCAACCCCAACGGATCGCTCTTTGCAGTCGAGGGTATTACCTCTCCCGACGGAAGAGTATTCGGTAAGATGGGTCACAGCGAGCGTATCGGCGCTGGACTTTACAAGAACGTACCCGGAAATTACGATATCCGTATGTTCAAATCAGCAGTAAAATATTTTAAAAAGTAGGATCATGAGTTATAAATCAGACATTGAAATCGCTCAGGAGCACGAATTACGTCCAATTTTAGAAATAGCCCAAAAGGTTGGGATAAAACAGGAGAATATCGAGCTTTACGGAAAGAACAAAGCTAAAATAGATCACTCCGCTCTTATTAAAGAAAAGAGAGCTAAGCTCGTTCTCGTTACGGCGATTACTCCCACTCCTGCCGGAGAGGGCAAGACCACGGTCACGATAGGACTTGCCGACGGACTTGGTCTTTGTGGTAAAAATGTAGCGGTAGCTCTTCGTGAGCCCTCGCTCGGACCTGTCTTTGGAGTGAAAGGCGGAGCAACGGGCGGTGGATACGCTCAGGTCGTTCCGATGGAGGAGATTAATCTTCATTTCACGGGAGATTTCCACGCGATCGGAGCAGCCAATAATCTGCTTGCAGCCATGATCGACAACCATATTTTTCAGGGTAACGAGCTTGGCATTGATCCCGAGCGTATTACATGGAAAAGATGCGTTGATATGAACGACAGACAGCTCAGAGTCGTTCGTGACGGCGTTGGCGGAGGCAAGAACGGCGTTGAAAGAACGGATGGCTACGATATCACGGTAGCGTCTGAGATAATGGCTGTTTTGTGTCTTTCGGAATCCCTTTCCGATCTTAAGAAAAAGCTTGGCGAGATCATTATCGGTTACAACTTTGACGGAGAGCCCGTCAGATGCAGAGATATCAAGGCAGAGGGGGCTATGACCGCTCTACTCAAAGAGGCAATAAAGCCCAACCTCGTTCAAACGCTTGGCGGTACGCCTGCCTTCGTTCACGGTGGACCTTTTGCAAATATCGCTCACGGATGCAACTCCGTAATAGCTACCCGTCTTGCTTGTAGCGTAGCCGAATACGCCGTAACTGAGGCAGGGTTTGGCGCAGATCTTGGCGCAGAGAAATTTTTGGATATCAAGTGCAGAAAGGCAGGGCTTTCTCCCGACGCAGTCGTTATCGTTGCTACGGTAAGAGCGCTCAAAATGCACGGAGGAAGACTCAAGAGCGAGCTTGGCGAGGAGGATCTCGTAGCTCTCAAAAAGGGTCTGCCAAATCTTATGCGTCACGTTTCCAATATAAAGAACGTTTACGGACTTCCCGCGGTAGTTGCGGTCAATCGCTTCCCGACCGATACGGACGAGGAGATCAAGCTCGTAATAGACGAATGCGCAAAGGTTGGAGTCAAGGCTATTCTTACTACCGTCTGGGCAGAGGGTGGAAAAGGTGGCAAGGCGCTTGCTGAAGAGGTTATCCGCATTTGCGAAAACGAAAAGGCAGATTTCAGATTCTCCTACGAGCTTGATAGCTCGATAGAGGACAAAATTAACGCCGTAGTGACTAAGGTCTACGGCGGTGATGGAATCGTTATAGAGGAAAGCGCAAGACAAGAGATCAAAAATCTTGAAAAGCTCGGTTATTCGTCCTTGCCCGTATGTATTGCAAAAACCCAGTACAGCTTCTCGGACAACGCTACCTTGCTTGGCGCGCCCGAGGGATTCAAGGTAACGGTCAAAAAGGTCAAGGTATCGGCAGGAGCGGGCTTTATCGTGGTCTTGACGGGTGAGATACTCACCATGCCCGGACTTCCCAAAGTGCCTGCTGCGGAAAAGATAGACGTTACGGAAGAGGGAAAAATAGTAGGACTGTTTTAAGCTCTTCCTGCAAGTATAGCAGAGTAAGCGTATCTCAGATCGCTCGATGAGGGTGATTGGGGTACGCTTTTTATTATCTCGATAGCGCCCTTTATGCTCGAGGAGAGATTTATAGACACGGAGGAGTGATCTATCTCGTCTAATGATAGCTTGTGAGATTCAAGGTAGGAAAGGAGAGATGCAAGCCTTGAGCTTAACTCCTCCTCGCTGACTATGCCTGCGTCCACGGCGTTTGATAGCTCGTAGAGACTCTCGTAGCAGTAACCTGCGCATTCCGAGGCAGAAAGAAGGGTAGCTCTGTCCTCAGATGAGATAGAACTATCCGAGATAGGGGAAAGAGTGATAGGAAAAATAGTCGCGTTTATACCGGCTTGCTCCATTTTTTCAGCTACGCTTCTTGCTTGAAGCGCCTCTGAGTACACCGATGCCACTACTCTATATATGCCGTCGTAATAAACGTAGCCTGCGCCCCCTCTTGCTCGGATATTTTTTGCGTATAGCTCGGCGGTTTTTTGATCAGAGTACATTCCTGTTTGAACTGCGTAATAGTCGCACTCTTTAGAAGAGACTGTAGAGTCTGAGTCAAATTCAGCCAAGATGTATCCGCCCGAGAGATAGTCGGCAGAAAGTAAGGTCAGGCAAAAGCAAGCGATTATTACGAGCACGGCGATTACTCTGTTAGTCTCTCTCGGCTCGGTTATTTTAGGGGAGACGGCTTTTTGAGGCTTTTCCCGTAGCTTTGGCTTCACCTCGGGCTTGGTTTCATACAAAAATTCAGAATAATCTACTTCGCTCATAAAAAAACCTCCGCAATAGATTATGCGGAGGTGTCTATTATTTAGAACGAATTACTGAAGATCGCCAAACCTTTCAATCGTCACGCCTGCTTGCTTGAACATCTCGAGCGAAAAGTCGTCGGGGTAGCCCTCTTTGTATACCACTCTTGATATACCGCTGTTGATGATCATCTTGGCGCATATTACGCAGGGCTGATGAGTACAGTATAGAGTAGCACCGTCTACCGAAAGACCAAGTTTAGCCGCCTGAATGATAGCGTTCTGCTCAGCGTGTACTGCGTAGCAGACCTCGGCTCTCGTACCAGAGGCGATATTCAGTTTGCGACGGAGACATTCTCCACGCTCTTTGCAACTAGTGATACCGCTACCTGCGCCGTTGTATCCCGTAGTCAGAATACGCTTATCGCGGGTGATTACCGCGCCTACCTGTCTGTTCTCCTGAAAACAGCTTGACCAGCTCGATACGACCTCAGCCATTTCCATAAAACGCTTATCCCATTTATCCATAAAAAACCTCACCGTCCCAGGGCTTTTGCTTGCGAGTAAAATATAAAGGACGCAATAAATTGATGAATATATTATACCATACAATATATATTTTGTCGAATTTTTTTAGGATATATTACGCAAATTGTACTCAAGCGCTTTTCCCACTCTCTAGAGGGCTCGAAAAAACAAAAAAAGGCAAAAATCGAAGAAAATGTGTCATAAATTGCTTGTAAACCTGACTAAATCGTGTTATCATTGAATATAAGCGGAAAAGCAGGCGCATATCGGGGCTAAATAATCGGTACAAATGATATAATTAACTTGTACGAATTAGCACTCCGAGCTTGCGAGTGCTAAAAATCAGAAAACATTTTTTAGGAGGCATAAAATGACAATTAGACCTTTGTTTGATAAGGTAGTAATCGAGGCAGTAGAGGCAGAGGCTACGACGGCAAGCGGTATCGTTTTGCCCGGTACTGCGCAGGAAAAGCCCCAGATGGCTGTAGTTATTGCAGTTGGTCCTGGTGGTATCATGGACGGCAAGGAGGTCGTCATGCAGGTCAAGGTAGGAGACAAGATCCTCTACAACAAATACGCAGGTAGCGAGTTTAAGCTCGACGGCAAGAACGTTACGATACTCAGACAGAGCGACGTGCTTGCAATAGTAGAATAATAGGAGGCAGACATGGCTAAACAGTTTAAATACGGCGAGGAAGCGCGTAAGGCGCTCGAGGCAGGCGTTAATCAGCTTGCAAACACGGTAAAGATCACCCTTGGACCTAAGGGTAGAAACGTCGTTCTCGACAAGAAGTACGGCGCTCCCCTTATCACCAACGACGGTGTAACGATCGCAAAAGAGGTAGAGCTCAAAGATCCCTTTGAGAATATGGGCGCACAGCTTATCAAAGAGGTTTCGGTTAAGACCAACGACGTAGCAGGTGACGGAACGACTACTGCTTGTCTTCTTGCTCAGGCTATTATCCGCGAGGGCATCAAGAACGTAGCGGCAGGTGCAAACCCCATTATCCTCAAAAAAGGCTTGGCAGGAGCTGTCGAGGTAGTCGTTGACAATCTCAAGATCCTTTCTAAGCCCGTTGAAAACAGCAACGCTATCGCTCAGGTAGCAGCAATTTCAGCAGGAGACGAGAGCGTTGGTAAGCTTATTTCCGAGGCTATGGAAAAGGTCGGCAACGACGGCGTTATCACGGTAGAAGAGAGCAAGACTATGAAGACCGAGCTTTCTATCGTAGAGGGTATGCAGTTTGATAGAGGATACGCTTCTCCTTATATGGTTACCAATACCGATAAGATGGAGGCTGTTCTTGAGAACGCAGTTATACTTATCACCGACAAGAAGATCAGCAATATTCAGGAGATACTTCCTATTCTTGAGGAAGTCGTTAAAAACGGCTTGAAGCTCCTCATTATCGCAGAGGACATCGAGGGCGAGGCTCTTGCAACCCTTCTCGTCAATAAGCTCCGCGGTACTTTCAACTGCGTAGCTGTCAAAGCTCCTGGCTTTGGCGACAGACGTAAGGCTATGCTCGAGGATATTGCAATTTTGACCGGAGGTACGGTTATCAGCTCCGATCTTGGCTTGGAGCTCAAGGACGCTACTCTTGGTATGCTTGGTCGCGCTAAGCAGGTCAAGGTAGACAAGGAAAACACCACTATCGTAGAGGGCGCAGGCGCAAGAGAGGATATTCTTGTTCGAGTTAAGTCTATCAGATCGCAGATGGCAGAGACCACGAGCGATTACGATAAGGAAAAGCTCGCTGAGCGTCTTGCTAAGCTCGCTGGCGGTGTAGCAGTTATCAACGTTGGCGCTGCAACCGAGATCGAGATGAAAGAGAAGAAGCTTCGTATCGAGGACGCTCTTTCAGCAACCAGAGCAGCAGTAGAAGAGGGTATCGTACCAGGTGGTGGAACGGCGCTTTTGTATACTATCCCTGCCCTCAACGCATATATCAAG
>JAZQYC010000012.1:0-1174 GCA_045633285.1 Clostridia bacterium
GTGGGGATTTGATTATCTCAAATACGATTGGAGACCCTGCGATCCTTATAACGCAGAGCTGATGAGAAGAGAATTGATCGCAACCGATCGTGATTTCGGTTTTTGCGTTTCGGTCAGGGCGCGCCCTGAGTATCATAAGTATTGGTGTAAATATTGTAACAGCTATCGTAATAATTGCGATTCAATAGGTAATTGGGAGAATTTGCTGGAAATATATAATACCTATTTTGACTTTGCAGATTACGTTAATAAGGGTCATTTCTTTGATCTTGATATGCTTGATATCGGCGAGTGTTATCTTTTTGAGTTTTTGGAGTACACTCAAAATCCGAATCACGGATTATCAGAAGACGAGCAGATCGTTGCTTATACCATGCGCGCATTTTTGAGCTCTCCCGTGCAGTTAAGCTGTAAAATTGATAAGGTAACAGATTTTGAGCTTGCCGTTTATTGCAACGAAGAGATAATAGCGATCAACCAAGACTCTGCGTTTGACACGGCTAAATTGATAGTGAAGGATGAAGAGGGAAAAAAGATCCACGTTTTTAAAAAGACCTTGTTTGACGGCAGAGTAGCGTATGCGTTTTTCAACCTTGGAGGAGCTGTCGAGAGGGTCAGCGTATCGCTGGATAGATCGTGCAAGGTAAGAGACGTATGGGCAAAAGAGGATTTAGGAGAAATGGAGAGCGTTACGTTTGAAATGCCTCCGCACACGACTAAGGTCGTAGTAGCTCAAAATATAATTTAAGGAAAAGAAAATGCAGACACACAAAATAGCAGTTATAGCAGGGGACGGTATAGGCCCTGAGGTTATCGAAGAGGGCGTAAGGGTATTGGGTAAGGTAGCAAAATTAGACGGAGGCTTTGATTTTGAGTTCACCTATTTTCCTTGGGGTTGCAATTACTATAAGGAAACGGGCAGAATGATGCCTGAGGACGGAATCGAAACCTTAAAGAAATTCGACGCAATATTTTTGGGAGCGGTAGGAGCGCCCGGCGTGCCCGACCATATTTCTCTTTGGGATCTGCTTCTGGCGATAAGAAAAAATTTCGATCAATATATCAATTTGCGTCCCGTCAAGCTTTTGAGGGGAGCGCCGACGCCTCTAAAGGGAGTAACGGAAAAGGACGTAGATATGCTTTTCGTCAGAGAAAACAGCGAGGGCGAATACGC
>JAZQYC010000013.1:0-1682 GCA_045633285.1 Clostridia bacterium
TGCCAGAGCATGAAAGCTATTGGATATAAGGAATTCAAGGATTATTTTGACGGCTTGACTTCACTTGATTTTGTCAAAGAAAAAATTAAGCAAAATTCAAGAAATTACGCAAAAAGGCAATTTACATGGTTTAGAAAATTACCTGGAATTATATGGTGCAAAGACCACAACGACGCAAAAAAACACATCGAGGAATACTATGAAAATTAACGAAGCAGAACAACTTATACAATCAGCAGAAAAAAAATGCTCCGAAGTATTTGCAAAAATCGATCAGATTGCATACAAAAATCAATATAAAGTATTAAATGCATTCCGAAATAATTCTATCGGTCCGAGACATTTTGCGCAAAGCACGGGCTACGGATACGACGACGTTGGCAGAGATACCCTATATAGACTTTTTGCTGAAATCGTTGGCGCAGAAAGCGCAATATGCTCACCGTTAATTATGTCGGGAACACATGCTTTGACCTTAACACTTTTTGGATTGCTAAGACCCGGAGACACACTTGCATCAGTCACGGGCGTTCCTTACGACACCTTAAACGACGTTATTAGCGGAGAGAATATCGGCTCGTTAAAGGATTTTGGAGTAAAATATAAGGAAATTGATTTCAGAGACGTAAGCGAGGCTGAATTAGCTAATTTTTTAAAGGAAAACAAACCCAAAGTAGTATTTTTTCAGCGTTCAAGAGGCTACACGGACAAAAAAGCTCTCTCTATTCCAGAGCTTGAATCAGCATATTCTACGATCAGAAAGCTTTATTCTGACTGTATAATCGTAACTGATAATTGCTACGGAGAATTTACCGATCTCGTAGAGCCCGTTTCAGTTGGCGCAGACGTTATCGTTGGCTCAATGATAAAAAATCCAGGTGGCGGAATTGCGCCCACAGGCGGATATATCGCAGGAAAAACTGAATATATCGAGCAAATCGGTGGTAGATTCTCTTCTCCGTCAGTTGGTCTTGAGATCGGATCGTACGCATCAAGCTATTTGCCATTTTATCAAGGCCTATTTTTAGCTCCAAGAGTCACGGCAAACTCAATGAAAGGCGCTGTACTTGCAAGCTGTGTATTTGAAATGCTAGGCTATAAAACAGTTCCGTCATACACCGAGATCCCCGGTGACGTAATCTGCTCAATCAATTTTAATACGGCAGACGAGTTGATAACGTTTTGTCAAACGATTCAGACAGCATCTCCGGTCGATAGCAACGTTTTGCCTTGTCCGTGGGATATGCCCGGATATAATCACCAAGTAATCATGGCTGCAGGAACGTTTATGCAAGGAGCATCGATCGAGCTTTCGGCTGACGCTCCGATCAAAGAGCCGTACATCGCTTATATGCAAGGTGGAATCACTTACGAGCACGTAAGGATCGCGCTTTGTGAAGTATTGCAAAAATTAGCCTAAAACATCTAATTATTATATTTTACACCGTTTTATATAATACTTTATAGTGTTTTTGGGGCTAATTTTGGGCAAATCCACCAATTGTAAAGCCTGTTTTTGATATTGACTAATGTGCATTTTAGACTAAAATAGCTTAAATACGAGCTAGAATTTTGCCTTTTATCGAGAAAATTTAATAAATTTGCGTATTTTTTGCTTAAAATCGCTCATGAAAAACGCTTAATTCGGCAATATTTTCCATTTTTTCTAAAAAAAGAGCTAT
>JAZQYC010000014.1:0-1642 GCA_045633285.1 Clostridia bacterium
ATGCAAACGCTCTCTCCGCCTACCTCAATGCTTCCAAAAACTCCCTCTACCTTGTCGTATATTCTGGTGTTAACGTTTGCAAGGTAAGGATACTTGTCAAGATCCTTGTCGATTTTTGCGATCTTGTCCGCCTTCAAAAGCTTTTCTATAGCGTACTCCGAGGGACACATAACGTCAATGCTTGCGTCACCGTTCATTATCTTGGTGAGCATGGTCTCGTTTGTATCGAATTTGGAATAAATAATCTCTATGCTTTTTCCCGTTTTGGTCTCGTAGTACTCGGAAAAGGTATCAAGCACGGATTCGTCTATGTACTCCTCCCAATTATATACGACCAAGGTCTCGTCTGCTCCGCTACCGCACGCAGTAAGTGGCAGAAAGACCGTTATTGCCAGAGAGACCGTAAGTATACAAGATAGTATCTTAGCTATTTTTTTCATATTTTCTTCTCCGTGTCCTTGGTATTTTTCTTCAGGTTAACGAAAAGGAGTATTGCAAGCACTACGACGAATATTATAGAAAACGTCGCAAGCCAGAATGGCTCTAAGCCCTTAACTCTCGCATCTGAATAAATATAAGTGCTGAGCGTATCTATTCCAGTTGACGCGCCCTTGTTGATCTGAGTGATAATAAAGTCGTCCAAGGAGATCGTGAACGCCATTATAAAGCCCGATACTATACCTGGCGCAAGATAAGGAAGAAGCACCTTGGTCGTTGCCTTGACGGGGGTTGCGCCAAGATCAAGCGCAGCCTCGTAGATATTGGAATCCATCTGAGCGAGCTTGGGCATAACGGCAAGCACGACGTAGGGAGTACAAAAGGCAATATGGGCAATTATAAGTCTCAGATATCCCTCGGGGAATGCAAAGGTCACGAAAAATACCATAAGAGATACCGCCATAACTACCTCAGAGTTGATAACGGGTAGCTGGTTGACAGCTTCGACCATTCTTCTGGTCTTTTTCTTAAGGTTGAATATACCTATGCTTGCAACCGTTCCGAGAATAGTTGATACCACGGAGGATATACTTGCGATCAAAACGGTATTTTTGAGAGCCTCCATCAAAGCGCCCGATTTTTCGCTCGTGAATATCTGTCTGTACGACTCGAACGAAAAGCCGTTTGCAAAGGAAAACTCCGAGGTGTTAAAGAACGAAAAGAGTATTACCAAGAATATCGGCGCGTACAAAAAGCAAAGTATCACGCAAAGGTAACTACCTGACAAAAGCTTTTTCATATATTGCTCTTCACCTCCGCCTTGGACTTATCGGCTCTACTCATCAGTATATTGGACACGATAACAAGAGCTATCATCACCAGACTCATAACGCTACCAACGCCGTACATATCCTGAGTAAATTTCAAGTTTATCGAATCACCAAAAAGCGTGATCATTCTGTCCGACAAAAGCTCGCTGATAGCAAAGGTCGATATAGTCGGAATGAATACCATAGTGATACCGCTTATGATCCCTGGGATCGATAAAGGCAGGGTCGTATTCAAAAACACGCCCACGGGGTCTGCTCCGAGATCCTGCGCAGCTTCTTGATAGGACTTGTCTATACCCGAAATGCTCGTGTATAGTGGCATTATCATAAATGGCAGATAGTTATACACCATACCGATAATAACCGTGAGAAGT
>JAZQYC010000015.1:0-2465 GCA_045633285.1 Clostridia bacterium
TAATAATTATATCATATAAAATTCAAGTTGTATAGCGTTTAATCTTAATTTTCATCAAAATTATCGCTTTCATCGTCCTCGTCATCGTTCAAAACGGATTGATTTACAAGAGGCTTGCCGTCTTTTGACATAACGTCAGCAAGCTTAAAGGTCTTGATCTCCACGCCTTCCTTGCTCTCGATTTTTACCTTTAACTGTTGCTTAAGGATATCCGAGCTCTCTATCTTGCCTAACCCAGAGGGAGTTAGCACCTCAGTACCGTTTTTGGGAATGATCTTGACCATTTCTGCGTAATACTCGTTTTCATAACGCAGACAACACATCAATTTTCCGCAAAGACCGCTGATTTTTGTCGGATTGAGTGAAAGATTCTGATTTTTTGCCATCTTTATACTGACCTTACCGTTACACGAATAACAGCTACAACAGCACTCTCTTCCGCATATACCGAAGCCACCGCGCATCTTGATGTCTTCTCTTTCGTCGATCTGCCTCATTTCGATTCTCTTGCGGAACATTCCCGCAAGAACTCTCACAAGCTCACGAAAATCCTCTCTACCGCTTGCAGTAAAATAGAATATAATCTTCGTCTGATCAAAGGTATACTCGGTATCAACAATCTTCATATTAGGATTGTGCTCTACAACCTTAGGTAAAGCCTTTTTTAATGCTTCACGGCTAAGAGCCTCGAGCTTAAGAGCGTTTTCCTTATCCTCAGGCGTAGCCTTTCTCATTACAGGCTTAAGTGGTTGAACGATCTTGTCTGCCGCAACGTTCATATTAGCAGCGGCGATTGATCCGTATTCCACTCCACGAGCAGTCTCGACTATTACTCCGTCTCCAATAGAAAACTGTATTTCAGACGGATCAAAATAATATAATTTATTTGAAGTTTTGAATTTTACTGCTACAACTTCCGGCATTTAAATTTAACCTCCAATATGGTATAAAGCAAATTTTCTCCAATCGCAGAAGGAGAGCAATTTGCCTCTATTCTTTTACGAGCGTCGTTTATCTTATCCAGAACGTTTGCCACGGCAATTGGCGTGTAACTCTTAGACAAAACGGCTATCTCGTCCTTAAAAATTCCTTTGTTTTCCTCTCCCGAGCCACTAAGCATAACGTCTCTAAATATTAGATCGGATATATTCAGTGTTTCCCTTATCTGCTCTTTGGTAAACAAAAATGACTTGGAATATCTGACGACCTCTGCGCTTTTGTTTACGCTGAGATACATCTGAATTACTTCCTTATACAGTTCAAAAAAGCTCTCGTCCTCAAGGAGCTGTTCGGCTCTTTGAATACTTCCACCAGAGCAAGATGAAGCAAGCTCGATTTTATCTCTATCGGTTGCAACGTACACGCTTGAAAGCGCACGCTTGATATCCTCAACGCTAAAATTATCCACGTAAAGCTGTCTCGAGCGAGATCTTACGGTATTTAGTATTGCGCCAATTATAGCAGTTGAAATGAAAAAATGTACGTTTTTAGGTGGCTCTTCAAGGATTTTCAGTAGCTTATTTTGCGATTCGGCATTCATTCTTTCGCCGTTATGAATGAAATAAAGCTTTTCTCTTCCGTCGTACGAAACCTTGTATACGTCTTCAATTATCTCCTCAACGTCCTTAACGAGAATGTTCTTTCCAACGAGTGGCATAGTATGCTTTACGTCAACGTTATTTCCGCTCATTACCCTCTCGCAGTCCTCGCAGTGCATACAAGTACCGTTTTTGCAATAAACAGAGCAAGCAATCAGATCAAACAAATCGGAAATTGCAACCTCGTCCGCAGAAACAATAAGGTAGCAATGTCCCAACGTATTGCTCTTTACGTCTGCCGATATGCGCTTATAAACGTTGCTACGCTGAATAACGTCAGAATATCTGATCACCCGATTATCCCCTTGTCCTTCAAAACCTTAAGTATTGCTCTATGAGTCTCGATCTTGCTTCCGTAAGGACGGATACAAACTACTCTATCAGGATATTTTTGAGCAACAGCCTTGTATCCCTGATATACCTTTTCGTGAAATTCGAGCTTCTCGTTCTCCATTCTATCGTCTAGGTCTCTTCCACCCTTTCTTTTGAAAGCCTCGCTTGGCGCAAGATCAAGAAAAATAGTAAGATCGGGAATAGCTCCGCTCGTTGCTGGCGCATTGATCTCTTCGATCTTGTCAATACCGATTCCTCTTGCATATCCCTGATAAGCGTACGATGAATCGACGTATCTATCACAAAGAACGATCTTTCCATTATCGAGCGCAGGCAAAATAACCTCACTAACAAGCTGAGCTCTTGAAGCGGCGTACAGCATAGCCTCACAAACGGGAGACATTTCGGTAAACTCACTATTTAGAATCACACCACGAATAGTTTCGCAAATACGAACGCCACCGGGCTCTCTCGTGAACACGGCTTCAATGTTGTTGTTTCTGAAATATTCCTGAAGAAGTCTGAGCTGAGTGC
>JAZQYC010000016.1:0-1502 GCA_045633285.1 Clostridia bacterium
CGCCTTACCGCTCTCCGAGGTGAGAGTGATCTCGGTGGTATAGTTGCCTACACCGCCCGATATCGAGAACTCGGGAAGAATACCCTCTATTCCCGAAACGTAGTTACCTACCTCGCCCACGCTGAGCGAAAGCTCAGGCGCAGATTCTATAGTGCTTACGGGAATGCGCACGGACGAAATATTTCCGTAGTCGTCCGTTGCCGTGTATACGATATCGTATACTCCGCTATAAACGGGAGTGAAATATCCGTCCTCGATCAAAACGTCGAGATAGTTCATAGCTCCGTAGTTGAGCACGACCTTAACGTCCAATTTTACCTTTTCTGAAAGGTTATCTATAGCAGACGCATCAAAGACCTTATATTTTTCGTTAAGAAGAGCGTTTGATATTTTCTGAGGAGCGTCAACGAATACGGTAGGAGGAGTGGTATCTCCCGTGGTCATCTCGGAAAAGTCCATACCGACCGCGCCCGTTACGATATAACGGCTCGAGCCGTAATAGATACCCGTATCCCACCAATTGATCTCGCTCTTGTTTCTGTAGCCGTATGAAAGAGAAAGATAAGCGGTGTTATTCGTAAATCCCTTCCATTCTGCTCCAAACCTCGATATCCACTCGGGATCGTCAAGATCGGCAAGAAGCTTTTTGCCTGTCACGAAGCCGTTGTAAACGTCTCCTGCATAAAAAGCCTTTTCCTCCCAATCAAAGAAGACCTTGATCACGCCGTCTGAAAGATCGTGATTCTTTTCAAAAAGTCCCTTGAAAGAGTGTCTGAGATTAAGTCCACCCGTTTTGGAGTTGTTTATATAACCGCTCGTGCCAAAATAGTCAAGTGACCAGCCGAGCTTATTAGAGCCGTTAAACCTTATTTTTGCAACGGTGGTGTAGTTCTGATTAGATCCGTAAAACTCTATTTCAATGAAGTTTGCAGGATCTTCAGTATCGGTAAGCGTAACGTAGAATTTGTTGTATTCCACCTCGCCAACCTCGTCTGGAATAGCCTGAAATCCTATTAAAAGATCATCTTTCGTTAGCTCGTCAAGCTTGACCATGCTATTAAATGTAGCCGTAGCGCCCGCTCCCTGCTCAACCAAAAGTCCCTTGACCTTTTCCTCGTAGGGGTTTGCGCTAAACGAGGCGTTAATGCCTGCAGAAGACGCAAATACGTCCTCCGGAGCGTACACGCTGTTAAAGTCAACCGTAACGATATGCTCAACGCCCTCTATCTCACCGCTATACTCTACGGTGTATCTGCCCGTTTCGTCAAGGCGTATAACGGTATCGGCAATATACGCGCCCGAGGGAGAGATAACTACACTCTTTGCATCCACGCTCTTTCCGCCGAAACTGATTGTTGCCGAGGGAATCTCCACGATACCGCCCTCGAAATATTCACTTGCAATAGGAACGTAGGAAAGAGAGGCTATCTCGTCTGATACCGAGACGGTGAAGCACTCCTCTGAATAAATTTTGAGCCCTCTTTCCTTGAGATAATATTTGA
>JAZQYC010000017.1:0-1887 GCA_045633285.1 Clostridia bacterium
AAGACGTAATCAACTATCTCAAAAACAGCGAGGAAGAGACTCGTGAATTACTCAAAACTCTCTGTCAGATACCTGCGCCCTCAGGAAAAGAGGAAAAAAGAGTAGAATTCGTTAAGAATTGGCTTGAATCTAACGGAGCTAAGGGCGTTTACGTAGACAACGCGCTCAACGTTATCTACCCAGTAAACTCTGAGGGTCGTGACGATATTACCGTATTTATGGCGCATACCGACGTAGTTTTCCCCGATCTTACTCCCCTTCCTTATCACGAGGACGAAGAGAAGATGTACGCTCCCGGAATCGGTGACGATACGGCTTGTCTGACTCTTTTGCTGATGACTGTGAAATATATCGTCAAAAACGATCTTAAACCAAGCTGTGGCGTACTGTTTGTTGCTAACGCATGCGAGGAGGGACTTGGCAACCTCAAGGGAATCAGACAGCTTATGAAGGACTACGCAGGAAGAGTCAAAGAGGTTTATACCTTTGACGGTGGATACAAGCATATCGTTGACAGATGCGTAGGCTCACACAGATACGAGCTGACCTTTACGACTATCGGCGGACATTCATTCAATGCATTTGGAAACCCCAACGCTATAGCCGTTATGAGCGAACTCATTACAAACCTTTATAAATGTGAGATTCCCGTCAAGGAAAATTGCAAGACCACCTACAACGTAGGAATCGTTGAGGGCGGAACGAGCGTCAATACTATTGCTCAGAGCGCAAAAATGCTCTACGAATATCGCTCGGACGACAAGGATTGTATGGCTTATATGGAGAATTTCTTCAAAGCTGAGGTTGAGAAGATCAAGGCTCAGAAAAACGCCGAGATCACCGTCAAGCTTATTGGTGACCGTCCCTGCGGAGGAGACGTTGACAAGGTCGCTCTTGAGTCAATGTGCAACAAGGTGATTAGTGTATGCGAGAAGCACAGCGGTATCCCCTGCAAGAGAGAATCGGGTTCAACGGACGCTAATATTCCTCAGTCGCTCGGCTTGCCATCGGTGTGCGTAGGTACTCATATCAGCGGTGGCACTCACACGAGAGAGGAATGGGTCGACAAAAACAGTCTCAAGATCGGCGCAAAAATAAACGCTGAGATCATACTTGAATATTTCAACTGATCGACCTGAAATCAATTCTACACACAAAAAAAAGAGCTTTAGGAACTATCCAAAAGCTCTTTTGTATTTTCTTGTTAAGCTGATTGCTTATCTTCGTCCTTCTTTTTCTTATCGAGAAAATCGTATTTGACGATAGACACGATATTTGCTACAAGCTCAAAGATGTAGGAAAGAGTTGCAAAGAACGCAGCACCCGTCAGAATATTGAAGAGAATGGAGAGCGAGGTAGGTATCAGCATGGTAGAGCGTACTATCTTGAGATTCCTTACTCTGAAAATGAATGCATACAGAATAAGCGCAGCCAGACAAAGTATGTCAAGTGGCTTCGCGTCGCCAAGTATCACGAAGTTTACCACGACATAGGATATCGTCGTAAGAATAGAAAAAAGCACCGACCACCATATACTTGCATTGATCCCTTTACTTTCAAAATAATAAAATGTCAGCGATCTTGCGAGACTTATCATCATACCTACCATTGCAAAAAACTGCAAATTAAAAAAGTAAGATATGATCAAAAAGATTATACAGAGTGCCTGAAATACTAAAAAATTCTTTTTGCTTGCAAAATAAGCAAATATAACAGATATTAAAGCAAAAAAACCTGCAATAAGCGATAAGGTAGGATTTTCCATCAATTTCTCCTTCGTTAACAAACAGGATAAATTTTATCATTAACCGCTCTTTCCGTCAAGCAAATTTCAATAGTTGTATTTCAAATTTAAAAACCGCTCTGCTGAGCGGGGTTTTTATCGTT
>JAZQYC010000018.1:0-3041 GCA_045633285.1 Clostridia bacterium
GGAGTTGACGGCAACGTAAGAGTTAAAGATCTTACCGAAGCCGATCAAGCTAAGCTCCGTGAGTACATCGAGCACAATCTCCGCGTTGAGGGTGACCTTAAGCGTGAGGTGGCAATGAATATCAAAAACTTGATCGAAATAGGATGTTACAGAGGTGTTCGTCACCGTAAAGGACTTCCTGTAAGAGGTCAGAGCACGAAACAGAACGCTCGTACCAGAAAGGGTCCGAAGCGTACCGTTGGTCGCGCTAAGAAGTAATTAAGGAGGGCGAATAATGGCTGTTAAGAAAACATCAAGAAAGCGTAGAGACGCCAGAAGAATTGAAAAAGGAGCTGCTCATATTCACTCCTCTTTTAACAACACTATCGTAACTATCACCGACACCGAGGGTAACGTCGTTAGTTGGTCGAGTTGCGGAAAGCTCGGACTTAAGGGTTCAAGAAAGAGCACCCCGTTTGCTGCTCAGATGGCAGCAGAGGACGCAGCAAAGGTTGCTGCTGATCAGGGAATGCGTTCTGTTGAAGTTTAC
Source organism: Clostridia bacterium (assembly GCA_045633285.1). Lineage (GTDB taxonomy): Bacteria > Bacillota > Clostridia > Christensenellales > RUG350 > RGIG2224. The sequence continues at coordinate 530 of JAZQYC010000018.1, forward strand.
GTAAAAGGTCCCGGCGCAGGTAGAGAGTCAGCAATCCGTGCTATGCAGGTAGCAGGTTTGGAGGTTACCCTTATTCAGGACGTATCTCCTATTCCTCATAACGGTTGCCGTCCTCCCAAGCGCAGAAGACTGTAAGAGGAGGGTTTAAAATGGCAAGATATATTGGATCGGATTGCCGTCTCTGCAGAAGAGAGGGTATGAAGTTATTTTTGAAGGGAGACAGATGTTACTCTGCTAAATGCGCGCTCGTTGCAAGAAAGGGCGGTATCGTTCCTCCCGGACAGCACGGTCTTTCCAGAAAGAAAGTATCCGGCTACGGAATTCAGCTCCGTGAAAAACAGAAGACCAAGAGAGCATACGGCATACTTGAGAAACAGTTCCGCAAGTATTACGAGAAGGCTGACAAGATGCGTGGCGTAACGGGTGAGAATATGCTTATCCTCATCGAGCGTAGACTTGATAACGTCGTATACCGCATGGGTATCGGTGTTTCAAGAGCTCAAGCTCGTCAGATGGTTAATCATTCACAGATCACCGTTAACGGCAAGACTGTCAACATTCCTTCATACCTCGTTAAGGTAGGCGACGTAATCGCTGTTAAGGAAACCAAGAAAGAAAAGGCACCCTTTGTAGCACTCGCTGCAAGCAAGGAAAACTCCATGCCCAAATGGCTCGAATTCAACAACGCAACTCTTACGGGCAAGGTGTTGGCTATTCCGATGCGTGAGGATATTGATCTCACGATCGCCGAGCATCTTATCGTAGAACTTTATTCTAGATAGTGCTCCATAAAACAGGAGGATTTTCTATGATAGAAATCAAAAAGCCCAAAATCAGCGTAATGGAGAACGAAAACGGTAGCGAAGCTAAGTTCGTTATCGAGCCTCTTGAGAGAGGCTACGGTCAGACCTTAGGTAACTCGCTCCGCCGTCTTCTTCTTTCCGCTCTTCCAGGCGCAGCAGCAATTGGTATCCGTATCGAGGGCGTTGATCACGAGTTCACCACTATTCCCGGTGTTCGTGAGGACGTAACCGAGATCATTCTCAATCTTAAGGGTGTTGCTTTCAAGGCAAATTCTACGGAGAGAGATTTTACCAAGGTTCTTACTCTTGCAAAAAGCGATGCAGGCGTAGTTACCGCAGGTGATATCAGCGCAGACGCAGAGGTTGAGGTACAAAACCCCGATCATTACATCTGCACGCTCAGCGCAGGCGCAAAACTCAATATGGAAATCACCATTGGCAGAGGCCGTGGCTACGTTTCCGCAGACAACAACAAGATCAGCAAGGCTCCTATCGGTTATATACCCATCGACGCATTCTTTGCGCCTGTTGTTAAGGTTAACTACACCGTAGAGAACACCCGTGTTGAGCAGAGCATCGACTTTGACAAGCTTACCCTTGACGTTACGACGAACGGCACGTTCACCGCACGTCAGGTAGTTAGTCTCGCTGCTAAAATTCTCGAAGATCACACTAAGCTCTTCGTTGACCTCGACGATACTATCAAAGGCATTAAGACCATTGTTACTCCCGAGGGAAGCGGTAGCGGAAAGATTCTCGAGAAGAATATCGAGGAGCTCGAATTCACCGTTCGTAGCTACAACTGCTTGAAGCGCGCAGGTATTCATACCGTACAGGATCTTATTGCAAAAACTGAAGACGATATGCTCAAGGTCCGTAACCTCGGACAGAAGTCTTTGGACGAAATTAAGAAAAAGCTCGAAGACTTGGGTCTGTCGCTCAGGAACAGGGACGAGTAAGGAGGCAAAACGATGGCAAGAAAATTAGGCAGAGCAACTGACCAGAGAATGGCAGTACTCAAAAATCAGGTAAGTATGTTTTTGTGGAACGGCAAGCTCGAGACCACTCTCGACAGAGCAAAAGAGGTTCGTAGACTTGCTGAGAAATACATCACTCTCGCTATGAGAACTTATGAAGATACCGTAACCGTAACCAAGGAAAAGGTTAACCTCAAGGACGAGAAGGTAGCAGTAGAATTCACCAACGACGGTGTTAAAAAGCTCGCTGCACGTCGTCGTTTGATGGCTTGTCTTTACGATCTTCAGGAGATCAAGGGCGACAAGGAAAAGGGAACGACCTACAAGGCACGTACCAAGGATATCAAGCATCCCCTTATCGAAAAGCTTTTCAACGAGTACGCACCTAAGTACGCAGCTCGTGAAAAGGAGCTTGGTCAGGGCGGTGGATATACCCGTATCCTTAAGCTCGGCGCAAGACGTGGTGACGCAGCTGAGAAAGTAATTCTCGAGCTTATCTAATCAAAAAGAAACGGATAGACCAAACGGCGTGTCCCATAGGGATATTAGTTCAAAACAAAAGTGTAGCCCACTATACTTCGTAAAAAGCGAAATATGGTGGGCTTTTCTTGTTCACAAAAATTAAAGATTTAAGTTATATTTTTAGCCTTGTGGCTAAAAGTGATATGCAAGTATCTTGCGTTATATTTTGACCTGTGGTCAAAGTTATATTATATTTGCCATAACTTACCC
>JAZQYC010000019.1:0-21572 GCA_045633285.1 Clostridia bacterium
TGAATTGCGCCTACGGGCGCATAAGTTTGGACGCGCAATTCAATTCATGGAGCATAGCGAGAAATCATGATGCGAGCTTGTGAGCATCAATTCATGACACGAAGTGTCAAATCATTTTAATAGCGAGGTTTTACGATGAAAGAAAACTTTCTAGTCGATTTGTCAAAACAATTTGCTGTTGATATCGTTAATCTTTGCACCGATATCAAAGAAAACCGCAAAAGCAACGTGTTGTTAAACCAAGTATTGAGAAGCGGCACAAGTATTGGGGCGAACATTCACGAAGCCAACTACGCGGCAAGTAAAGCGGATTTTATCAATAAGTTTCAAATTGCTCTAAAAGAGTGTTACGAAACAGATTATTGGCTCGGTTTATTCAAGGATACACACATGATAACCGAGGAAGAGTACAAGGATATGTTCGCCAAGTGTAGCAAAATCCGCAAATTGCTCATCTCCTCCATCACCACCGCAAAGGAAAGTGAATAGGAGCATGGCTGAGTTTGAAGCACTTTTTAAAGCTTAAGATTGAGGATATATAGATAAATTGCAATGAGTAAAAAAGGAAGACTTTTCGTATCAATATTTCAGTTAGTGATAGGCTTGCTTGCAGTAGCCTCGTTTATCGTCGTGGCTGTAATGGGAGGAGAGGATATGGTCAAGTGGATTGTTACCCTTCTTCTTGCTATTGCCTACGTTGTCCTTGGTATAATAGGAATAATAGATCACAAAAAATAAAGGTAAGTTAGAGGTATATATGAAACCGATTATTGCACTATTTGCAGAGGTTGACGACGATCGCGTGACCAAAATGCTCCATTCCTACGTCAATGCCGTTGAAAAAGCAGGAGGAATACCAGTCGTTTTGCCTTACGTAAAAAAGGTGGAGACAGTGGAAGGATTTATAGAGCTATGTGACGGAGTTTTGTTCACAGGAGGTATGGATATCGAGCCTCAGAGATACGGCGAGGACAAATTGCCCGTTTGCGGTCAGAATCAGCTATACCGTGACGAGCACGAGTTCAGGGCTTTTGAGATAGTACGGTCTACCTCGTTGCCTATACTTGCTATATGCCGTGGCGCTCAGCTTGTAAACGTTGCTCTTGGAGGAAGTTTGTATCAGGATATTCCAAGCGAGATTCCGACCTATATTTCGCATAGACAAACCGAGGCTGATTTTGCTCCCTCTCACGAGGTGGTCATAGTAGAGGGAACGCCTCTTTACGATCTGGTAAAGACCAAGCGAATGACTGCAAACAGCTTCCATCATCAGGCGATAAAGACTCTTGGTGAGGGGCTTGAGATAATGGCAAAAGCTGACGATGGCGTTATCGAGGGAGTTTACTACAAGGGTGACAGATATTTAAGAGCCTATCAATGGCACCCCGAGAGGCTATTTGAGACTGAGGCGAATAACAGACTGATTTTTGAGGATTTTATATCCGCTTGCAAAAAAAGGAGTTATAATGGAAAAGAAAATAAATAACGTATTGATGTTTACAGGAAAGGACGGCTCTCAGCTCGTATACAGAGTGCTGTTTACCTCTTTTTCCGAAAGATACCAAAAGGACTACGCGGTTTTTTATAACGAAAATGACGAGAACGATCTCGTGGCTTTTTCTTTTGACGAGAACTACACTCTGTCTGAGCTTGAGGAGCAAGGAGAATTCGACGAGCTTGAGCTTATGCTCCAAAAATACGACGAAGAGCAAGCTCAAGGGAATTGAACGAGATAGGGTATCAAAATGATATTTAAGGCAACGAAAAACGATATTGGCGCGCCACTTGTGGTGACGGTGAGGGGCGAAGAAAAGGAGATCTTTTACAAAAAGGACGGAACGTTTGACTATGAGATGAAGGAGGGCGAGGAGTTTACGGTCGAGTACAGGGTCGAAGACCTGCTGGATCGCATAAAAAACCGATTTTTGCGCTTGCTTTGCCGTATACTTGCCTTTATCTTTGCGCCTCTCGTGTTTTGCTCTGAAAACGACGAATGGGTAAGCACTCACAATTATTTCTTTAAGCAGGCAAGACCCTTTTCGGTCAAGAAAACCTTTCGTGTAGCGTGCGATCAAAAGGAGTTGTTCGTAGATTACGTAAAGCCGAGATACGACAAAAAAGCAAGATCATATTCTTCTCCCGATATCGTAGTTGAGGGAGCAGAGACCGTGGATGCTAAGGTGAGCTACGAAAAAGAGGTAATGAAAAAGGAATTCGATAGGTTTTATTATCCGTCGTGCATAGTGCTGTTGGTGATACTACTTGGATTTCTTGCTCTTTGCGGAGCTCTTACCGTAAACACCGTTACTAGCGAGTCTATCGACACGCTCAGCGTAGTGGGAGCGATCTTTTGCGACGTGGTGATGATAGGACTTTTCGTAGGATACGCGGTGGTGTTCGTCAGAATGAAGAGGCTGTTTAGAGAAATAGACGCTAAGCTTTCTGCCATTTACCTTAACGGTACGAATGAGCTCCAAGATCCCTTTGAAATTTGAATTGCCAAGACTGAATAGTTATGATACAATAGTAAAGAGAGAGAAGCTATGGATAAATTATTAAAAGCAGTTGAAAAACACGAAAAGCTCATTTTGGATAGTGAGCGTTATATCTGGGCTCACCCTGAGACGGGATATAAGGAATACGAGACCTCAGCTTATATGGAGAAGGTCTTTATAGAGCTTGGCTACGATATCGTAAGGGCGGAAAACGTAACGGGCTTTTATACCACGATAGACACGGGAAGAGAGGGTCCGACCGTGCTGATCTTCGGTGAGATGGATTCTATAATCTGTCCTGCTCACCCTGAGGCGAACAAGACCACGGGCGCAGTACACTCCTGCGGACACAACGCTCAATGCGCGGGGCTTATAGGTATAGCGGCTGCTCTTAAGGAAGAGGGCGCGCTTGAGGGTTTATCGGGCAAGATCAAGCTTTGCGCAGTGCCTGCCGAGGAGCTTCTTGAGATCGGATTCAGACGAGAGCTTCAACAAAAAGGTATAATCAAATACATGGGCGGAAAAACCGAGTTTTTGTATAGGGGCTATTTCGACGACGTAGATATCGTTTATATGATACATACGGGTACGGAAAACAACGTTCACGACGGAGCAAACGGTTGTATTGCAAAGAACGTCATTTATAAGGGCGTAGCAGCTCACGCAGGTGGCGCTCCCTGGAATGGTCGCAACGCCTTGTACGCTGCAACCTGCGGAATAAACGCGGCAAACGCTATTCGTGAGACCTTCCACGATACCGATCTTATCAGATTTCACCCGATCGTAACGCACGGTGGAGATATGGTAAACGCAATTCCCGAAATCGTACAAATGGAAAGCTACGTAAGGGGCAAGAGCTACGACGCTATGATCTCAGCAAATAAAAAGGTAAATCAGGCGTTAGTCGGCGCGGCGTATTCAATAGACACCAACGTTGAGATAGTGGATATCCCCGGATACGCGCCACTTGAAAACGATCCTGGTATGCGTGATCTGTATCTTGAGGGATTTAAGCTTGCCCTTCCCGGCGAAGAGGTATATTATCGTCAATTCTATACCACGGGTAGCACGGATATGGGTGATATGAGTCAGATATTCCCGACTGTTCATCCTCATATGAGAGGCGCGGCAGGCAAGGGGCACGGAAACAATTATCAGATAGTTGATCCCGTGAACGCATGCGTAAACAGCGCAAAAGTACAGCTTGCTATGCTTTGGTTACTTTTAAGTGACGGCGCAAAAAGGGCAAAAGAGATCGTCAAAAACTTCAAGCCTAAGTTTACCAAGCAGGGGTATCTTGAATTCGTTGACAAGATAAACTGCTCGGGCGATAGAATAATATATAGTGAAGACGGAGCAACGATAAGATAATGAGCGTAGCCGTAATTATCCCATCTGCCGGTAGCGGTAGCAGGATGAAACTAAATGAAAACAAAATATTTCTCCCGATAAATGGTGGAAAGAGCGTTCTTTATAATACCCTCGAGCTATTTTGCGATATAGAATACGTTGATACTATCTACTTGCCTTGCAGAGAAGAGGACGAGAAGAGGATATTGGAGATAGCGTCGAGCTTCGATAAAAAAATCGTCACCGTAAGAGGCGGAGAGAGAAGATCGGATTCGGTAAGACGTGCGCTTGAGCTGTGCGCGGAGGACTACGTTCTCGTGCACGATTGCGCAAGACCGTTTGCAAGCCGTGAGCTTGTAGACAGAGTTTACGAGTCGGTCAAAAGGCTCAGCGCCGTAATACCCGTACTACCTGCAAGCGATACGATCAAGGTAATCAAGGACGGAGTAGTTCTATCGACTCCTGATAGATCTAAGCTCGGCTTAGTTCAGACTCCGCAGGGCTTTTTGACGAGCGAGCTCAAGAGAGCGTACGATAGCTTGGATCAAAGAGATAACGTCACGGACGACGCATCGGTTTACGAGAGAATAGGCAAAGTTTACACCGTAGAGGGTGAAAAGGCTAATATTAAGCTCACCACTATCGAGGACGTAAAAAGGGAGACCCGTATCGGCGTAGGATTTGACGCGCACAGATTTGAAAAGGGAAGAGAGATGTGGCTTGGCGGAATCAAGCTCGATCTTGACTACGGACTTTTGGGTCACAGCGACGCAGACGTCGTGCTTCACGCTATAATGGACGCTTTGCTGTCTGCGGTGCATCTTCGTGATATCGGTGTTCAGTTTCCCTGCACTCCCGAGTACAAGGACGTATCAAGCGTCAAGCTTTTTGAAAAAGTAATGGCAATGCTCGAGGAGAAAAACGCAAGTATCGTCAATATTTCCGCAGTTATCGTTGCTGAAAAGCCCAAGCTTGCTCCCTATATTGACAAGATGGTATCAAAAATAGCAGGAATTGCAAGAGTATCCGAGGACAGGGTATCGTTGACTGCAACAACCACCGAGAAGCTCGGTTTTACAGGCAGGGAAGAGGGCATAGCGGTAGAGGCGACTTGTATCGTCGAGCTATAATTGGTTCTTTAAAAAAATAAACCGTTCTTCTTATAATTAAACGGCTTTTCCGTTGACTTTTGCATCGGTTAGGAATATACTTTGAATATGAGGCTAATATCTACGAGGTATTAGCCTTTTTCTTAGGAGGAAGAAATGGCTCACACCAGAACGATCAAGCACGTCAATCATAGCGTTGATATGAGTAAGGGCTCTATCGTGATAAATATCTTGCGATTTGCAATTCCCATGGCGCTTGCATCTATGCTTCATCTTCTTTTTAACGCAGCGGATATGGTTGTCGTAGGTCAGTTTGACGGAGAAAGAGCTTTGGCTGCGGTTGGGTCAACTACTGCAACGGTCAACCTTTTCGTAAGCTTATTTAACGGCTTATCCGTTGGTGTTACGGTTACTCTTGCCAAGTGGTTCGGGGCAAAAAGCGATAAGGACGTAAGAGAGACCGTTCATACTTCGGTAGCCGTTTCTATCGTCTGCGGTATACTTATGACGATCACGGGAATAGCGTTCACAGAGCCTCTTTTAAGTTTGTTGGAATGTCCTGCGGAAGTGCTTCCTCTTTCCTCTATATACATGAAAATATATTTCGGCGGTATGATATTCACTATGATATACAGCTACTGCTCGGCAATACTGAGAGCCACGGGAGACACCAAAAGACCCTTGGTTTTTCTGAGCCTTGGCGGAGTGCTGAATATCTGCTTGAATCTCGTATTCGTTGCAATATTTCATATGGGCGTAGCAGGCGTTGCCCTCGCTACCGTTATATCGCAGGCGCTATCGGCGTTTCTCGTGGTGCTGTGTCTTATAAAGGAAGAGGGCGCAATAAGGCTCGATATCAAGAAAATCGGCTTTTACAAGGGAAAAACGGCGGATATTTTGAGAATCGGAATACCGGCAGGAGTGCAAAGCTCTCTCTTTTCGGTATCGAATATGGTCATACAGGCTGCAATCAATTCCTTTGGCGAATACGCCATGGCAGGATCGTCTGCCGCTGCAAGCGTAGAGGGCTTCGTGTACGTTTCTATGGAGGCGGTACATCAGGGAACGGTTGCCTTCGTTGCCCAAAACATCGGAGCAGGTAGGCGTGACCGTATACATAGATCTGTTCCCATCACTCAGCTTATGGTCTTTTTGGCAGGGCTTATATTTGGCTCGATTGCAGTTATGAACGCAGAATTTTTTCTCAGGTTATTCACCAACGATTCTAATGCTATTGCCTACGGTATTGAAAGAATGCATATGGTAAGCGCAACGTATTACCTTTGCGGTATGATGTCCACGATAGGCTCTTACCCGATAGGCGCAGGAAGGACCTTAATGCCTACGATCATAAACCTCGTTGGTATTTGCTTTTTGCGTGTGCTTTATATATTTACCTTATTCAACGAGCCAGTTCTTCACACGATGAAGGGATTGTATCTATGTTATCCTATCAGTTGGACGATAGCGTGGATAGCGCTTTTCGTGTTGTACGTCTTTACCTGTAAGGAAATAGACAGGCAATGCAGAGAGCATAATATAAGAAAGGAGACTGCTCAATGACTGAGGCGGTCAAGAGGAAAAATACCACGATAGATATGACCGTGGGATCACCTGTTAAGAGCATTTTGAGGTTTGCTCTTCCGTTTGCTTTTACCACCGTGCTTCAATTGCTTTTCAATACGGTCAATATGATCGTGGTTGGTCAGTTTCTTGGAGATACGGCGTTCGGCTCGCTTGGCGTAACTACTCCGATAATAAGCCTCGTAGTCAATTTGTTTACGGGAATATCGGCAGGCGTCACCGTGGTTATTGCAAAATACTTCGGCGCTCATAAGCCTAAGGATATAACAGAGACCGTGCATTCTGCTATCGGACTTTCTCTCGTTTGCGGAATGATACTTACCCTGATAGGATTGACGCTTTCGGGTACTCTATTGAGACTGACGAACGTATCGGAGGAATTTTTCTCATACTCGGAGCTTTATCTGAAATTGTACTTTTCGGGTATGATACCCTTTATGCTCTACAATTTTGGAAGCTCCATTCTTCGTGGAGTTGGAGATACGAGAAGACCTCTCGTTTTTCTTACGATAGGGCTGGTTGCAAACGTTTTGACGAGCCTACTTCTCGTGGGCGCGCTGAATATGGGAGTTGCAGGAGCGGGAATATCCACTATAGTTGCTCAGATAGTATCCGCTATTCTCGTAATATTGAGCTTAAAAGGCGAGCATTCCGAGATAAGACTTAGCTTCAAAAAGATCAGTTTCAACAAGGACAAGGTAGGACAAATTCTTGGAACGGGCGTTCCTATGGGCGTGCAGAGCACGATGATGGCTCTGTCCAACGTGTTTATGCAGGGCGCGGTCAATTCCTTTGAACCGATCGTTGCAAGCGGTAACGCCGCGGCATCGAATTGGGAATCGGTAGCCTACGCGTTCGTTCAGGGCGTATATCAAGGCTCGGTTGCATTCGTTGCTCAAAACGTCGGCGCAGGTAACGCTGAGCGTATACACAAGTCTGCGCTTACCTTTTATCTGATGGGAATGGGAACAGGTCTTTTGGTCGGACTTATTGCATGGTTTTTAAGAGATCCCTTGGTCAGCGTGTATATATCAGATCCCGAGGCAAAGGCGTACGCCTTTGAAAGATCGCTCGTTATGATACCATATTTTATAGTCGGATTTATGGAGATAAGCGCCGTGTTTACGGTTGGGTCGGGACGAGCAGTGTACGCGTCTACGACCAATCTGGTGTGCCTTGGCGTTTTGAGAGCAATATGGGTATTTTGCGTCTTTCCCCTGCCTATGTTTCATTCGCTTAAGGGGTTGTATCTGTGCTATCCGATCACGTGGATCGCCTCGGGTACGGTAAATACCGCCTTTTATCTCATATTTAAGAAAAAGATCACCGCTCAATGCGAGGAGAACGCTATGAAAAACGCACTCAAAAAGGAGCAAGCCGTATGAAGAAAATAATGTTCGTATGTCACGGAAATATATGTCGGTCACCTATGGCGGAATTCGTGATGAAGCACCTTGCAAATGAGGCAGGGAGAGAGCACGATTTCGTGATAGCCTCCTCCGCCACGAGCACAGAGGAGATCGGTAACGGCATATATCCTCCTGCAAAAAGCGCACTCAGAGCAAACGGAATACCCTTTGACGAGCATTACGCAAGGCAGATAAAAAAGAGCGAATACGACGAGTGGGATATCTTCGTTTGTATGGACGACTATAACGTAAAAAATCTGCTACGTATATTCGGCTCGGACGAAAGGGGTAAGATCAGAAAGCTTCTCGAGTACGTAGGCGAGGATAGAGGAGTGGCAGACCCTTGGTATACGGGGGATTTTTCCAAAACGTACAGAGACGTTCTCGCTGGGTGTAAGAAAATACTTGAGGTGGAGTAAAACATATATTTTTTTATAAAAAATATTATCGTTTTTGTCTTTTATGCAAAATGGGTATTGACAACGCCCCCTTTTGAGTGTATAATTCTCCCATAAAATTCAAGAATGCTTTTTTAAAGCGTTAATTATATAGGAGAAAATTATGGAACAGGAGATCGTCTTTCTTATCAGAATGCTCGTTTCTGCCGTCTTGGGCTTTGCAATAGGCTTCGAGCGTAAGGCGAGATACAAGGAAGCAGGTGTCAGAACTCATACCATAGTCACGATCGGCTCGTGTATTATGATGCTCGTTTCTAAGTACGGCTTCGAGGGAGCAGACAGCGCAAGAGTTGCCGCTCAGATCGTGTCCGGTATAGGTTTTATCGGAGCAGGAATGATAGTTTATAAGCGTCAGGCTATTCAGGGCTTGACTACGGCGGCGGGTATCTGGACTACGGCAGGCGTTGGTATGGCTGTAGGCGCAGGCATGTATGCCTTGGCTGTCGGCGCTACCGTTATTATTATCGTAATGCAATGCATAATGCATTTGCCTTATTCGTTCTTTAGGAAAAAGCGTTACGTTCAGCTCAAGATAGTATTTACTTGCCGTGGAAAGGAGAACGAGACCGTAAAAAATATCTTCGAGGTGGAGAGCTTTACGAGGGTAAACGTTACGAGAAACGTAGACGGAGACGCGCTCTTTACTGCCTACGTAAACACGGACAAAATTTTCTCAGACGAAATGATAAGAGAGTTTCTCTCGACCTATCCCTTTATACAGTCTATCGAAAGAGCGGCTGACGAGGAAGTTTAAGAGAATATATTAAAAACTCGATTTAGCCACAAGGCTAAAAATATAATTATAATAGCTTAATGATTCGTGAGAAAAGCGCACTACGTTTCACTTTTTGTGAGGTATAGTGCGCTATACTTTTATTTTATTGAAAAATACCTTGCAAAAGAGCCTCTTGCTCGGTTTTCTTTTTTTATAAAATATAGTATAATTGAGCTATGCTATTCAAAATCGTTAACGGAGCAGTTTCAATAGGCGCAAGAGAGATACTTGAAGAGATCAATTTCGAGGTGCGCGACAAGGAAAAGATCGCCGTCGTCGGACGAAACGGCGCGGGCAAGTCTACCCTTTTGAAGGTTGTGACGGGAGAGGTTGGGCTGTCCGAGGGAATAGGTGAGGAAAAGCGCAATCTTATATCAAGCGGAAGCCCCGTGATCGGATATATGAAGCAGAATCCCTTTTCGAGCGAGGAATTGACCTTGCTTGACGAGGTTTTGTCCTGCTACGAGGATATTATCCTGCTTGAAAAAAAGATGTCAAGGCTTGAGCGCGAAATGGAGATAGAGCCAAGCGAGGAGCTGGTCAGAGCGTACTCAGATGCAAGAGATGAGTACGAGAGGCTAGACGGCTATATCTACAAAAAGGAGTATGAGACAGCTATCAAGAAATTCGGCTTTACCGATGAGGATAAGGCAAAAAAGGTCAGCGAATTTTCGGGAGGTCAGCGCACGAGAATAGCGCTCTTGAAGCTGATTCTTTCAAAGCCCGATATACTTCTTCTCGACGAGCCGACCAACCACCTTGACGTTCGAGCCGTGGAATGGCTACAAGACTACCTCGCATCGTACAAAAAATCTATAGTTCTCGTATCTCACGACAGAATGTTTCTTGATAGAGTGGTCAACGTCGTGTACGAGATAGAATACGGCGCAACCAAGAGATACAACGGTAATTACACGGCGTTTACCGAGCAAAAAAAGGCGAATTATCAAAAACAGCTCAAGGATCACGAGGCTCAGGCTAAGGAGATAGATAGACTACGCAGGATAGCGGATAGATTCAGGTACAAGCCAACCAAGGCGTCTATGGCGTTATCCAAGCTCAAGCAGATAGAGCGAATGACGTTGATCGATGCTCCCGATCGCTACGATATGCATACCTTCCACGCAAGCTTTCAGCCTGAAGAGGAGAGTGCGGAGGAGGCTCTCGTTATCAAGGATCTGAAGGTGGGATACGACAGTGTTCTCGGAGAGGTGAGCCTTATCGTCAAAAAAGGTCAAAAGATCGGCGTGATCGGCGCAAACGGTACGGGAAAATCCACCTTTTTAAAGACTATCACGGATAAGCTTCCAAGGCTTGGCGGATCGTATAAATACGGCGTTAGGGTAAACAAAGGGTATTTTGATCAGCAAATGGCTCTTTTCACCTCGGAAAAGACGGTATTTGAGAATTTTTGCGACGAGTTCCCAAGACTGAACGAGACTGAGGCGAGAAATAGCTTAGCATCGTTCGGATTTTACGGAGAGGACGTTTTCAAAAAGGTCTCCGTGCTATCGGGAGGAGAAAAGGTAAGCCTTGCTCTTTGTAAGATATTTAAGCGTAGACCCAATTTTCTCATTCTTGACGAACCGACTAACCACATGGATATCGTCAATAAGGAGACTCTCGAGCGTATGCTCACCGAGTACAAGGGAACGGTGATAATAGTTTCTCACGACAGATACCTTATCAACAAGGTTGCCGATAAGCTCGTTGTTTTTGACGGAAAAGGCGCAGAGGTATACGAGGGCGGTTACGTTGAGTACGAGAGAGAAAAGAGGGAAGAGGAGACGGTAGACACGGTCAGCTCCTCGAAAAAGGAAAAGAAGACCTACACCACACCGCTCAAGGAGATTGAGAAAAAGAAAAACAGGGTCAAAAAGCTCGAAACCGAGATATCGAAAATAGAATCAAGGCTCAAGGAGCTTGACGAGGAAATAGCAAAGGAAGAGGTTTATTCAGACTATGCTAAGCTGTGCGAGATAGAAGAGGAAAGAAATAAGCTAAACGAAAGTCTCGAGACACTCTATGCTGAGTATTTCGAAATGGAATAAAAAGAGCGTGCCTACCAAGCGGTAAGCACGCTATTTGTTTATATCCGTGAAAACGTTTAGAGAAACTATTGTTTGAAAACATCTACGAGCGTTCTGATCACGATATCCTTCATCTTGGGATAATCTATATAGTTGTGCTCGTCGTATATTACCTCGTGTGAAAACGCTTGAATGATATTCATTGCAAGGTGTATCTTCTCGTGGAGATCGTGAGACTTTTCTCCGTTTGAGGTGAGCTTTTTTGCAATATCGAGGGTAAGAGTATCCTCAAGATCGGTGAATCTGCGAGCAACCTCCTCGTCCGTATGGGTCATTGAGTGTAGCGCCTCGTGTATCTTGGAATTTATGCGGTGAGCGCAGATAGTCTTGTCCAATATCTCGGGGAAAACGCTTTCGTAATCTATAGGATAGGAGATCTTGTCAAGAAGAGATAATACGGGAGAGGATATCTTCTCTATATACAGCTCAAGGATAGTCAGGAGAATATCTCTCTTGTCCTTGAAGTATCCGTAGACTATGCCCGTGGAAACTCCTGCTTTTTTTGCGATCTCAGCGGTATTGGTATTGTAATAGCCCTTTTCAGCAAAAAGCTCGTAGCCTGATTGGACGATCTTGTTTTTCTTTTCGATCGAACGCTCTTGCTTGGGCTGTCTGATATTCGACATAGTACCTCACAGTATATTCTTTATATCGGTTAAGGATAGAATTTTGTAATCGCAAAGAGGGGAGACTTCGCCCGTTTTGTAGTAATCAAACCAACAGGTCAAAAGTCCGTAGTCCTTTGCTCCCTTGATATCGGCAGACGTGGAATCTCCGATCATAATAGCCTCGCTTGGGAGTATTCCGTCCATTCGACCAAAGCAATAATCGAAAAAGAGTGGAGAGGGCTTGCTTGCCTCTGCTCTTTCGGATACGAATATATCCGTCATATAAGGCAAAAGCCCTGCTTTTTTGAGACGATATTCTTGTTGATCGTACGGTCCGTTGCTCGCAGAGTACAGCTTGTAGCGAGAGGAGAGATATTTGCATATATCTACCGCTCCCTCGACTGGGCACGCGCTGTAGTATAGGTTTCTTTTAAAAACTTTCTCGAAGCTCGGTCCGTCGCCCTTTACTTTAAGCGCCTCAAACACCGTATTCCAACGCACCTTGTGTAGCCCGTCAAGATCTAATTCGCCCTTTTCGATTTTTGCCCAAAGCCTATTGTTGATAGGAAGAAAGGTCTCCATAACGTTATGGGGAAGAGGAATGCCCATTTCCTTGCCTGCAGAGAGCATAGACTGCTCTGCGCACGCATTGAAATCAAGGAGAGTATTGTCGATGTCAATAAGAACGGCTTTGATCTTTTTCATATAAACCTCAAGCGTAGTATATTATATCTCGGTAATTTTGTCAATGCTACGAAAAGATAGCAAAAAAGCAAGCCGAAAGGCTTGCTTTCTCATTACCGTAGTTTCAAGTAGAGCTTATTCCCACTCAATCGTTCCAACGGGCTTTGGCGTGAGGTCGTACAAAACTCTGTTTATGCCCGCTACCTCGCTCGTGATACGAGCGGTGATCTTGTGAAGAACGGGATAGGGGATATCCTCTACGCTTGCGCTCATAGCGTCCTTGGTGTTGACCGCGCGAATGATAGCGGGCCAGCCCTCGTAACGGCTTTCGTCCTTGACGCCTACCGATTTTATATCGGGGACTACTACGAAATACTGCCATACCTTTTCGGAAAGTCCGGCTATTTCGAATTCGTCACGAAGTATTGCGTCTGCTTCTCGTAATGCCTCAAGTCTATCACGGGTGATAGCGCCTAAGCATCTTACGCCAAGACCGGGTCCGGGGAATGGCTGACGGTAAACCATTGCGTGGGGGAGACCGAGAGCCTCGCCAACCACTCTTACCTCGTCCTTATAAAGAAGCTTTACAGGCTCAACGAGTAGGAATTTGAGATCGTCGGGAAGTCCGCCAACGTTGTGGTGAGACTTGACTGCTTTTTTGCCCTCTGCCTGCTTGATGCTCTCGAGTATATCGGGATAGATAGTTCCCTGAGCGAGGAATTCTACACCCTCGAGCTTACGAGCCTCGTCTGCGAAAACGTTTATAAATTCTGCTCCAATGATCTTTCTCTTTTTTTCAGGGTCGGAAACTCCCTCAAGAAGGGAAAGGAAACGATCGGTAGCGTCTACGTAGATAAGGTTAGCGTCGAGCTGGTTGCGGAAAACCTCTACTACGTTTTCCGATTCGTTCTTTCTCATAAGACCGTGGTTAACGTGAACGCAAATAAGCTGTTTGCCTATAGCCTTGATAAGAAGGGCTGCAACGACTGACGAATCAACGCCACCTGATAGGGCGAGGAGTACCTTTTTGTCGCCAACCGTTTCACGAACGGATTTGATCTGCTCCTCGATAAACGCTTCAGCCAGCTCTTTTGTAGTAATACGAGCCATAGAATCTGGTCTTTTGTTTGAATCCATGTGAATATATCTCCTTGCCTTACGGCTTAAAATCGTAAATTATAGACTTTTCAAAAAAGCATCGAACTGAGCCTTAAGCTCCTCTACGCCCTCGTTGTTGGTGATATAGTGGTCAGCTATTGCGATAGGACCGCCCTTTTCGATATTCTCGATCTCGGAAACGTCACGAGAGATCGCTTCCTCCTTGGTGAGGGGACGTATAGCTCTACCTGCAAGACGAGTGTAACGCACTTGACTGTCGGGAGCTATGCAAAGAACGGTCAGATTCTCTCCGAAGCGCTCCTTTAAGACCTTGTACTCCTGCCAAGAATATAATCCGTCAAGAACGACGTTATTTGATTTTGAAAGTTCCTCTATCTCGTCGAGAAGAAGAATAGCAAAAGCAGCCTTTCCGTAGGTGGATCTCAGCTCCTCGCGTACCGCTCTTTCGTTTTGCTCGTTGCGAGGGAGACCTCTTTTTTCGAGCTCTTTCATGGTAACTCCACCGAAATACACCTTTTTCCAGCCTTTTTCTTCAAAAAAGGCGGTGAGAACGGATTTGCCCGAGCCACACATTCCTACAACTGCTACGATATTGTTCATAATTTCTCCAAATAACTTACTTTATTACAATTATTTTAGCACAAAATAACTCCGATGTAAATAATATGAAATTGCTTTATGCAAAAAAAAGTGTCTTGACAGGGCGTTTTTTTTGTGCTATCATATAACTACCCCGATATGGGAAAGGAGACTTAAAAATGAAGAAAGTATTACTCACGTTATTTGTACTGATGCTCGCTGTTTCATTAGTGGGTTGTGGAAGCACCTATGGTAAGATCAAGTCCGCTTTCGAAGAGAAGGGCTATACCGAGGTTGAATACGTAGAGTCTGATGAAGAGAAGGCTATGAAGGAAGAGCTTAAGGAAGAGGGTATCGAGTATACCGTACACGAGCTTGAAGAGGACGGACTTCTCGGCAAAAAGACCGTATACGTTTTTGAGTTCACCAACGTAGACGGACTCAAGAAGGCTCTCACTCAGGAGGGAGACTTTGCTGATATGATGAAGGCTTTCCTTGAAGAGGCAGACACCTCCTACGAGGAGATATACAACGAGCTTGAGGAAATGGGCTTCGTTAACGGCAACTGTATGTTCAGCGCATTCGGATTCGAGTACCTCGAGGCACTCAACATCTTCAAGAGCGCAAAATAATCTGAAAAGGATCATATAAAAAAGGGCGAGAATCTCGCCCTTTTTTTAGGAGAAATATGGAAAAAATCAAGAGAGCTTTTCAAATGCTCCTTATTATGATGAAAATAGGTCTTTTTACCTTTGGTGGAGGACACGCTATGATAGCACTTCTCGAGGACGAGTTTATCTCGAGACGCAAATGGATTGAATCTCGTGAATTTACAGACCTCGTAGCGGTCGCAGAATCTACTCCGGGGCCCATTGCTATCAACTGCGCTACCTACCTTGGGTACAAAAGGGCGGGCGTATTAGGCTCGATATTGTCTACCGTGGGCGTATGCGTTCCGAGCTTCGTGATAATATACGTTATCACACTCTTTATCAAGGAGTTTCTTGCTATTGAGCTCGTTGCAAAAGCATTCCTTGGAATGAGAGTAGCAGTCAGCATACTCATAGTTTCGGCAGGAATCAGAATGCTCAAAAAGGAAAAAAGAACGGTCTTTACCTACGTACTTTTTTCTCTAAGCTTTGCTTTTTCGCTCGTCGTTGCGCTGACTAGCATTGATTTTTCTTCTATATTCATTATTCTTATCGGCGGAGCGGTTGGAGTAGCTGTCTATCTTGCATGCAAAGCAAAAAAATCAGAAAACGGCACTGATTCAGAGAAAAAGGAGGAAAGGGTATGATATATCTTCAGCTTTTCCTTGCATTTTTGGAAATAGGTGCAGTGTCCTTTGGCGGTGGATACGGAATGATATCTATGATCCGTGAAAAGGCGGTCGGAAACGGTTGGCTCACAGAGGGAGAGTTTATGGAGCTGATAGCTATAGCAGAATCTACTCCCGGCCCTATTGCCGTCAACTCCGCGACGTACATAGGAAGTTTGCAGGGTGGCGTGCTTGGCGCGCTCTGCGCAACGCTTGGCGTAGTGCTTCCTTCATTTATTATAATACTCCTCATAGCCTCGGTTATGAGTAATCTCTTGAAATACAAGGGAGTAGAGGCGTTCCTTACCGGAGTAAGACCTGTGGTTATTGGACTGATCGGAGCTACGGGTATTTCGATGGTGTTGACTAACGTTCTTGGACTTGGCGAGAACTTTGCATCGCTTGCGTTTGATCTGAGAGCGCTCATTATACTTGGCGTGCTTCTTGGTATGATGGCTATAGCTAAGCATTATAAGAAAAAGATTCCCCCGATACTACTCATAGTGATCTCAGCTATACTTGGTATAATAGCTTATAGCATTTAAGGGAAGCCTCCGCATGGAGGCTTTTTAAATTTCCGTTTTTCCTTTCAAAATTAGTGATTGACAAAAATAAATGTTGATTATATAATATAAACAGGAGAGTATTTATGGCAGGAACGACCGTCAAAAAAGGAATAAAAAACGAAGCTGAACTAAAAAAGCCCGAGCCTATATATAGCGTGCCCGAGCCTTTTTCCAAGGAGTGCTTCGTCTCGTCAATCCCAAGAATCGTAGAGTGTGGGGATAGTATTCCTATGTGGTGGGAGATCGTTCATGAGCCGGGCGTGACCTTTAAGCAGTACAAAAAGGACAAAAAGCGCGCAGAGCGTGAGAGCGTCAAAATGCAGGAATACGTCCGCAATCTTGAAAAAGAGAATCAGAAATATTCCGAGAAGCTCAAGCAGGAGAGCGAAAAATATAAGCTTGAGTGTGACATGCGCGACCATGCGTTCAACGAAAGAAGAAAAAAGGAAGAGCTTATACTGTCTGCTGAAAAAGAGCAGTCCAAGATGAGACTTTTAGAGGAAGAGAAAGAGTCGCAGGCTAAGCTACTTGAATACGAGAGATCACTTGCCGAGGATCGTGAGAAAAAGCGCGAGGAAGAGGCTCAGAGAAAATTCGAACTGAAAAAAGCCAAGATCGAGGCAGAGGAGATCGAGGAACGCAAAAAAATTCAGGCAAAGGAGCAGGTAGAGCGAGTAAGGCTCGAGGCTGAGGCTGAGCTTGAGCGCAAAAAGGAAGAGAGAAGAGAAAGAGAGCGTCAGCTTAAGCTCAAGGAGATTGAGGCAGACAGGCTCGATATGGAGGAAAGAAACGCCGAGAAGGTCAGACAGGCTGAGCTTGAGGCGCAAAAGAGGATAGAGGAAGAGGAGAATCTTGCAAGAGAGCTCGCTCTTCGTGAAGAGGAATCGGCGAGAATTCTTTGTGAGCGTGAGCGTATCAGAGAGGCTCACAAGGCAGACAGGTTAAAAAGAGCGGAAGAAGAGCAAAAGCGCATGGAGCTTGCTCGTATCGCCGAGAAAAGGACTGTTGAACAGCTTCGCAAGGCTCATAGTGTCAAGGACTTTGAGTTTCAGTATCCTATGCCTGAGTTTGGTGAGCGAAGCGAGGACAATATCGTTGAACTGTCAGGTGTTTGCACTAAGACTAGAAAGGACAAGAAGCATCTTTGCTCGCCCGTCTACGCTACGATCAAAAGGGGTGTCAGCGTAACGTCGGAGTTTGGAAGACGTGAGATGGACGCTATTTGCGCAGTGCTAAAAAGAGAGGTCAAAAAAGGCGAGGTGCTCTCAGGTGGCGTAAGGTACGATAGCAAGGAGCTTTCGCACGAGATGACCGCAAAGAAATACCGTGAGATATCTCGCGGAAGATTCGAGATATTTAGCTATAACGAGCCTAAGCTTGAGGGTCTCGGGAGCGTTTCGAGCTATATAAAGTCCAAGATCGGTCAGGATAAGATCATACTTGCAATAGATTATTTGCAAAGACTTAACGTGCGCTCCGTGCGTAGCCTTTTGAAAAAAAGAGCCTGCAAATGCATGCCGGGCGAGGTTGCGAGAATACTTCTCGTTTGTGCCCTTTTGTCTACGGCAAGAGTAGTCGTTCTTTGCGAGCCTCAGAGATATCTTGACGTGCCTGCAAGATATGCCCTCAAAAACATCATTGCAGAGTGGCAGGGAGAGAGCGAGGATAGAGCACTTTTTGTGCTTACTCAGGACGAGGAGTTTTTGAAATGAGAGAAAAAAGTGAAATTTTCAATCTGAAGCTCCCGACCAATTCAGGAATCGTGGACTTTTCGGTCAAAGAGGGCGAGGGTCTTTGTATAATCGGTGAGAACGGTAGCGGAAAGAGCGATCTTCTTGCTCTGCTTGCAAGCCGTGGCAGAGGAGTTTCGTATAGAGGAAACAGAGTTAAATTGTCCAAGGACGAGCAGGCTCTATTTGCCGTGGAGATAGGGTATTTTGACGGAAGCGGAGCAAGGGATAATATAACCGTTGGCGAGCTTCTCGAAAGGTGTGGTACGAAATTCAATATGCTACCTATCGAGGTAGGGGCGGTATTTGATATAGACGAGAGTGAATATTCAATTAAGCTCAGTAGAGCCGAGGGTATACTTGCCGAGGCTACGGGGCTTCTCGAGACGCTGTGCAGAGATTACAAGATACTTCTGATCGACGACGTTTTTGGATTGGACAAGGCGATCAAGGCAAGACTTGTGCCTCTTTTGAAAAAGGCAAGCACGATAACAGGCGTCAGCTATATAATAGCCACCACCGATCCCGATATGAGTGCGCTTACTACGCATACTTTGCTAATTGAGAGCGGTCAGCCCGTGGAGTACGGCAAGAGCGAAAATATTTTCAAAAAGCCCGCTCACCCCTACACGAAATGGTTTACCTCCTCTCTCAAAAAGAAAAAAGAGGACGAAATAGTGCTCGTTCGCACCACTAAGGACGGTAAGCCCTCCAAAAAGGCTTGTAGATTTTCCACGATATGTCCTTTGGCGGACGATAATTGCAGACTGAAAGCCCCTGACTTTACCCCATGTGGTAGAGATCATTTGACGGCTTGCTATAAGGTTTAAAAAAGCTCGGTACGATATCGGGCTTTTTGAATGAAGTAGAGATATGAAGATCAAACTGTCGGACCACTTTAATTACAAAAAGCTTGCGCAGTTCACCTTGCCGTCGGTTGCGATGATGGTATTTACCTCGTTATACGGTATAGTGGACGGTTTTTTCGTCTCGAATTTCACGGGAAAAATACCTTTTGCTGCGCTTAACTTTATATTTCCTTTCCTTATGGTGCTTGGAGCTATCGGCTCGATGCTTGGCGCAGGCGGAAGCGCTCTCGTTGCAAAAACGCTCGGCGAGGGAAAGGGTGAGAGAGCAAATAAGCTCTTTTCGTTATTCGTTTGGCTTACCTTTTTGTGTGGCGTAGCGCTTGGCGCGCTAGCCTTTATATTTATAGAGCCTATAACTCTTCTTCTTGGTGCAAGCGAGGAAATGACTCCTTACTGCGTGCTGTACGGCAGGATAATTCTTCTTGCGCTGCCTTTTCAGATGCTACAGTTTGAGTTTCAGGCGTTTTTCGTGACGGCAAATAAGCCTCAGCTTGGATTTTGGGTGACCGTGATTGCAGGAGTAGGCAATATGGTGCTCGATGCATTGCTCGTTGGAATTATTCCTCTCGGGCTTACAGGAGCTGCTATTGCAACGGCTATTAGTCAGCTCCTTGGAGGCGTGATACCTATTATATATTTCTTAAAAGATAACGACGGACTTCTGAGACTTGTGAAGCCTGTGTTTGACGGACGTGCGCTTATTAAGGCGTGCGCAAACGGCTCGTCGGAGTTTTTGTCCAATATCACGATGAACCTTATCGGTATGCTCTATAACGCTCAGCTTATGATATACGCAGGTGAAAACGGCGTTGCTGCATACGGCGTGCTGATGTACGTTTCGTTCATATTTTATTCCTGCTTTATGGGGTATTCCGTGGGCACAGCGCCCCTTATAGGATACAATTACGGAGCGGAAAACAGAGCGGAGCTGTCAAACCTCACCAGACGTAGCGCCGTGATTATTGGTATCAGCTCGGTGGCTATGGTGATTTTGTCCGAGGTACTATCTCTCCCGATGGCGTCTATCTTCGTTGGGTACGATAGCGAGCTTCTTGCTATAACGCATAGAGGATTCGTGGTGTATTCCTTTACGTTTTTGTTCGCAGGAATATCAATATTCGGATCGTCCTTTTTTACAGGACTCAATAACGGCGCGGTGTCTGCCGTCATCGCGATCGTACGAACGCTCGTTTGTCAGAGCATAGCCGTTCTTGTATTGCCTATCTTTTTGGGAATAGACGGTGTATGGCTGTCCGCCGTGGTCGCAGAGCTCGTCTCGGCAATAATAACGGTGTGGCTTATGATAGCAAAATCAAAAAAATACGGTTACGGTTGGAGGTAATATGAAGGTAATCACTCTCACTCTCAATCCTGCAATAGACGTGCACGCAAGGTGCGACGATTTTGGCGAGCAAAAAGAAAGCATAGCCTCAATTTTGTCAAGAGATATGGGTGGCAAAGGGGTAAATCTATCAAGAGCCTTACTCTCTTGTGGCAAAAAGCATAAGTGTTTGGTAGTGGTTGGTGACGAAAACGGTGAAGAATTCGTTAGAGGACTAAAAGAAAACGGACTTGATTTAATAGTAATTCAAGTGCAAGGAAGAATAAGAGAAAACGTCACTATTCACCAAAAAGGGAAAAAAGAAACGAGATTAAGCTTTGAAGGCTTTCAGGTAGGAAAAGAATTATTAAGCGAGGTAAAAAAAGCTATTCCTACTGATTTGAGCGATACTATAGTGACCTTCACGGGTAGCGCGCCAAAGGGTATAGACAAAGAAAAGCTAATTGAATTTTTGCAAGAGCTGAAAGCTCGTGGCGCAAAGCTCGTGCTTGATTCAAGATCGTTATCAATAGACGATATTATCTCTCTTTCTCCTTGGCTCATAAAGCCCAACGAGGACGAGGCAAAAACCTATTCGGGAAAGGAAATATCCGACGAAAAAGTAGGACTTGCCGTTGCTCGTGAGTTCAGGGAAAAAGGTGTGGAAAACGTACTTATGAGCTTAGGCTCTCGTGGCGCAGTACTCTCGTGCAAGGAAGGAGACTTTTATAAAAAAGCACCGAGCATAAACGCAGTAAGTACGATAGGCGCAGGGGATAGTATGATAGCAGGCTTTATCGCAAGAAGCATAGAAGGAGACGGCAAGCAAAGCTGTTTGAATTACGCTATAGCCTGCGGAAGCTCAGCGTGTATGGAAGAGGGAACGAATCCTCCCAAAAAAGAAAGAATAGAGGAATTATTGAAATCAATATAAAAACGGTCGCGACCGCTTGACGGAGAGTGCGTAGCGATATAAAAGTAAAAGGGCGATTGGAAAACTTCCAACCGTCCTTTTACTTATGATAAGGGGGAAAATTATGAGCTATTTAGTGGTAAAGACCTCTTGCTGATCTTTACGATTGCAATTATAGCACTACTAAAATTCTTTGTCAAAAAAATTTACAAAAATTTGCAAAAAAATTTCAGGTGTGTTAATTTTTAACAAAAAGGCTATATATACGCCTTAAAAAATGTTACAAATTAACATTTGTTAAAAATAATGTTAAAAAATGTTAATTATTTTCACATTTTGAACATATTTAACATCTATTTATCAAGGTATATTTCATAAGCGCTCACGCATATTAGGAATATGAACAAAAATAGGTGTATTATTTGTATTATCCTAATTGCGACTATCCTTTGCTCTACGGCGGGACTTGGCTCGGTTGCCTTTTCTGCGAGTGAGAATAGCCTTTTGCTTACGATCTGCGAGAGGGGAGATATTCTGTTTCAAAAGAGCTACACTCTCAATCCTGAGTTTGAGTTCAACGCAAGAGGTCGAGAGT
>JAZQYC010000020.1:0-3631 GCA_045633285.1 Clostridia bacterium
CCAAACTTGATGGGAAAAAAGAGTATTAAAAAAATAATGAGCATAATAACCACGAGAGTATTATGCTCATTTTGCATTATAATATGTAATAATATTTATTCTATAACGTCGAGATCCTCGCCCTCTAAAAAGTCAGGAAGCTCCTCATCGTCAAGGCCAAGAGATTTATGCAGATCCTCTTTCCTTTCAAATTCTGCAAAGGTTGAGGTGTCAAGCTCTTTATCTTGATCGTCAGAATTGACGAGATGCTCGGTTGCTGACGATGATACGAATTCACCACGCTCGTTGACGTTGATCGTCTTGTAGAGTGAATTACCCTGCGAGGTCTCTTCTTCACCGCGCTCAATTACCTTGATTCTGTCTATGAGGCTTGAGTACTCAGGTAAGCTTTCGAGAGATTCAAGATTGAATTTCTTGAGAAATTCGTCCGTTGTTGCGTACAGCGACGGTCTGCCAACGGCATCTTTTCTACCAACTACGGTTATTAGATTGAGTTTAGAGAGCATTTGAACGGAATATTCGCTATTTAAGCCTCTTATATCCTCTATTTCCGCTCTCGTTATAGGTTGCTTGTAGGCAATTATAGAAAGAGTCTCAAGTAATGCTTTGGATAGCTCCTTTTCCTTTAATGGTAAAAGTATCTCAGAGATCTTGTCTCCGTAAGCGTTGTTAGTTGCAAATTGGTATTTGCCGTTAAAGGATAACAGTAATATTCCACTATCTCCGCTGTATTTTTGTTTAAGCTCTTCTATTGCGCTATCAATTTTTTTGATAGTGACCTCGGGCATTGAAGTAATGATGTCTTGCTTAGCAATACCTTTACCCGAAGCAAATATCAGCGCCTCAATAGTTTGCGTCAGTTTCTCCATCTATTTCTTCTCCTCCGTCTTTAAGTGTAAGGGTTATATCCCCGAACGTTTCGTCTTGCGTTGCTGAAACGACCTGTTTTTTAAGTAATTCAAGTATTGCAAGAAAGGTGTTAATTATCTCACTCTTTGTATAATCTGATTCAAAAAGCTCAAAAAATCTGATAGTTTTCTTCTCTTTGATCGCAACTGATATCATATAGAGCTTTTCTGCAACCGAGAATCTATCTCTTATTATCTGCTTTGGCTCGGGTGCTTTTGGCGTATTATCGACCTTGTGCAGAAGCATCGCAAACGCATCGAGTAGCTTTTCAAATGAAAAATCCTTGATAACCGTCCTACTGTCGTCTTCGGTGTAGTCGGGCTCTCTATAGAATCTATTTATAGTTTCGAGCGGTTTTAAGAGATTAGAAGCTTCCTTGAATAACTCTAGCTCTCTGAGCTGACGCTTGATTCTATCCTCGTCACTTTCTTCCTCACTCTCAAGCTCGTCGTCAAGCTTGGGTAGTAAGGCTTTTGATTTGATCTCGAGAAGTGTTGCAGCCATTTGAACGAATTCAGTTGCCTTATCCATATCTATATTGCTCATATCCTGTTGCATAAGGGCAAGATACTGCGAGGTAATATCCGAGATAAAAATGTCCTCGATATCAACCTTAGCCGCCTTTACAAGAGCAAGAAGAAGATGTAGAGGTCCTTCAAAGTTCTCAAGCTTGAATCTGAAGACGTCTACCTGCTCTTCCTCGCTATTTAAAAATTCGTTTTGTAAAACTTCGCTCATAGTACTCCAACTAATCTCAAAAATCCCGTTATAAGATCAAGTATGGCGCTTTGCATAGCGCTAACGAGGTTTCCTAATACGTCAAGCCACCATATTCCTGTAAAGTCTGCAACAAAGCCAAGCAAAAAGAGTCCAAGGAATATTTGCATACCGTATCGTCTCATAAAGGTGCAGTATTTGTTGTAATATTTAGTAAATGATTCAAGCATTCTGAATCCGTCAAGAGGAAATATTGGGATCAGATTGAACGCCATAAGTCCTACGTTGAGCGTAATAGAAAACTCGAGGAAATAATATATAAATATCGCAACCGTGCTACCGCCTATTATCGCAGATTGAATAGCGCCAAAAAACACCACGTATAAGGTAAATGCAATAAGTGCTATCAAAAAATTGACCGTAACACCAGCTATAGCGACTAAAAAAGAGCCTTTTCTATAGCTTTTATAATTATTAGGATTGACGGGTACGGGTTTAGCCCAACCTATACCAACCGTAAACATCATAACGAATCCAAACAGATCAAAATGAGCCATTGGATTGAGAGTAAGTCTACCCGACATTTTTGCTGTTGGATCACCTTGCTTGTAGGCAACGTATCCATGCGCTATCTCGTGCATGATGATTGCTATCATTGCAGCAAGAATCACTCCTAATAAACATAGGAGCTTTTCCTGTGGACTCATATGCAACGACATTATATGACTTATCATTTATTTCGACCAATACGACGGAATAGCGTCGTTTCTCGTGATATCCTCAAAGCTCTGAGGGCGGATCACGTAATCAGATTTTCCTTTTGAAACCGATATCATTGGCGGTACGGGGTTTCTATTGTAATTGCTTGCCATAGAGTAGTTATATGCGCCCGTCGAAAATACAGCAACGATATCACCTCTTTCAGCTTTTGGAAGATCGACCTCTGCGATGACGTCTCCGCTTTCACAGCATTTACCGGCTAAGGTCACTCTTTCCGTGGGAGTATTTCCTGCTTTATTAGCAATAATTGCAGAATATTTTGCCTGATACAGAGCGTATCTTGGATTATCGAACATACCACCGTCAATACAAACGTATTTTTTGATTCCCGAGATATCCTTGATCATACCAACGCTATAGAGAGTAACTCCAGCCTCGCAAACTATAGATCTACCCGGCTCTAATACAAGGAAGGGCTTGTTTAGTCCCTTTTGAGAGATATTGGCATTTAGTGAATCAATAATGTTTTGGACGTAATCAGCGTATTCCTCTACTGAAAACGCGGGATCGTCGTCTGTATACCAAACACCGAATCCTCCGCCCATATTAAGCACTTCGCAATTAAAAGAATACTTGCTCTTAACGTGAAGAAGATAATCGGTGAGCTTATCAACAGCAAGCGAAAATGCGCTCTTTTCAAAAATTTGAGATCCAATATGCGAATGAAATCCTAGGAGCTTGATATTATCAAGTGAAAGCGCTTTTTGAGTTGCCTCGTCTGCATCACCGTTTGCAATATAAAAACCGAATTTTGAGTCGATTTTTGCCGTTTGAACGAAATTATGAGTATGAGCCTCTACACCGGGATTGATACGGAGTAAAACGTTTTGTACTCTACCATATTTAGCAGAAATAGCGTTTATGATATCGAGCTCCTCAAGATTATCTGCAACTATAGTGCCGACCCCAGCGCTGATTGCGTATTCAAGCTCAGAAATAAGCTTATTATTTCCGTGGAAATACATTCTTTCTGCGTGGAAATTGACTGAGAGCGCAGTATAGATCTCGCCAGCTGAGACGACGTCGATACTCATATTCTCTTCCTTCATAATAGAATATATAGCCTTGCAAGAAAGAGCCTTTGACGCGTAAGCAACAGTACCTTTTCCGTAGCCCTTATCAAGGGTATCGAGAAATGCTCTGCATATATTTCTGACGTGATCCTCGTCAAGAACGTAAAGAGGCGTGCCGTATTGCTCAGCAAGCTTTATAGCGCTGATTCCGC
>JAZQYC010000021.1:0-2632 GCA_045633285.1 Clostridia bacterium
AGCCTCGAAAAACTTGTCTGCAACGAGTAGCTCTCCAAGCTCGTCAGGGGGAAGCACGCTCTGCGCGCTGTTTTTGGGACAGCTAAGAGAGCAGATATTGCACCCAAGCACGCTTTTGGAAAAATAAGGTAGCGAGCTATCATTTACTCCGCTATCGTATTGCTCTCTGATACATATAGGTCTCGAAAAGCCGTTATCTATCGCATGCATCGGACAGCTTCTTACGCATTTTTGGCAAAGATCACAATTCAAGCTCGGAGGAGTCAGCTTTACCGAGCCGTATTGACCCTCTACGTATATTGCCCCAAGAGCGCACAGCGAGCCAAACCTCTCGGTATACAATAAATCGTTTGCGCCCCTTACTCCAAGACCTGATTCCTCTCCAAGCCTCTTGTAGTCAAATGCAGGTGACGCCACAGCTCCCTCAACTAAACTAGCAAGCTCACGGCTAAGCGAATATACCCTGTTGCTCGTCAGATAAAAGGCGTCTATTTCGAACTGATCCCGTCTATATAAAAAGGGCGCATATCCCACCGCGTACAAAATGACCGAGCCGTTTTCGATCTCGGTCACCGTGTACGGCAGATTGCGCCTTTCAAGTTCTTCTATTATTCTTCTCATTAGTCCGCCATCAGGGTAACCATAACGGCCTTCTGAGCGTGAAGTCTATTCTCCGCCTCGTCAAAGATCTCGCTTGCGTGAGCCTCGAATACCTCAGCGGTGATCTCTTCCTCACGGTGAGCAGGCAAGCAATGAAGAACGAGAGCATCAGGTTTTGCGTAGCTCATATTCTCTGCGTTTACCTGATAGTCCTTGAACTCCTTTTTGCGCTGTTCAGCCTCGCCCTCTTGACCCATTGAAGCCCAAACGTCGGTGTACACTACGTCTGCGCCCTCTATTGCCTTTTTGATATCCGAGGTGATAAGAAGCTTGCCCTCTGCCTCGCCCCAAGCAATGAGCTTTTCGTCAGGTCTATGATTATCGGGACAAGCAACTGCAACGCTCATTCCGACCTTAATACAGCCTGCAATAAGGGAGTTTACCATATTGTTACCGTCACCTACGAAGGTAAGCTTAAGTCCCTCGAGCTTTCCCTTGTATTCTCTTATGGTCATAAGGTCTGCAAGCACCTGACAGGGGTGAGCGTAGTCCGTAAGACCGTTGATAACGGGTATAGAGCCATATTTTGCAAGATCCTCTACGTCGGACTGCTTGAATGTACGGATCATAATGCCGTTAAGGTAACGAGACAGCACTCTTGCGGTATCGCAAATAGGCTCTCCTCTACCAAGCTGTAGATCGTTTCCTGACAAAAACAAAGCTGAGCCTCCAAGCTGATACATTCCTACCTCAAAAGAAACTCTTGTTCTTGTAGAGGACTTGGTAAAGATCATACCAAGGGTCTTTCCGTTAAGGTTTTTTTTATGAGGAATACCGTTTTTCTGCTCGTATTTGAGCTCGTCTGCTAAGTCAAGAAGAGCTATTATCTCCTCGCTCGTGCAATCCTTTAAAGTCAAAAAATCTTTTTTCATATCAGAGCCTTCTCCAAAATTTTTAATCCTTTATCGATTACCTCGTCGCTGATATTGAGCGCAGGAAGCAATCTGATCTTGTCCTTTGCCGTCAAGACTATAAGTCCGTTTTTCAAGCATTCTGCCTTGACGAGCTTAGCGTCCTTTTTACATTTAACTCCAAGCATGAGACCCATACCGCTCACGCTTTCCACCCCGTCCATAAGCTCAAGAGCTTTGACAATTTTGTCGCTTTTTCTCTTGACGTCAGCCAAAAATTCGGGAGTGATACGCATAATTACCTCTATTGCACCCGATGCAACGGCAGGGTTTGCTCCAAAGGTCGAGCCGTGACTGCCTGCGCCCATGACTCCCTCGCATTTGTCACCAACCATGGTTGCGCCCATAGGAAGTCCGCCTGCTAATCCCTTAGCCGTGGACATAATATCGGGAACGACGTCGAATTGCTCGTATGCGTACAACGTACCCGTTCTACCGTTACCCGTCTGTACCTCGTCTGCTATGAAGAGCCAATCGTTCTTTTTGCAAAGCTCGTATACCTCTTTAACGTAAGACTTATCGAGGCTATTTACTCCGCCCTCGCCCTGCACGAACTCAAGCATAACGGCGCACGTCTTGTCGTCCGCCTTTTTGATAAGATCCTCGATATCGTTTGCCTCAGCGTACTTAAAGCCCTCAAGGAATGGGTCAAAATAGGTATGAAAAACGTCCTGACCGGTTGCGGTGATCGTTGCCATCGTTCTTCCGTGGAAGCTGTTTTTGAGAGTGACGATACCGTATCTATCCTTGCCGTACTTGTCAAAGCTGTACTTTCTTGCGCATTTGATAGCAAATTCGTTAGCCTCAGCGCCCGAGTTTGAGAAAAATACCTTTTTGAAGCTCGTGCGAGATATAAGAATCTCTGCAAGCCTCGCCGACGGCTCGTTGTAATATAAATTTGAGGTGTGCGCAATTTTTTTGAGCTGATCAGAAACGGCTGATATCCAGCCCTCGTCTGCCACGCCAAGTCCGTTGACCGCTATTCCGCTACCGAAATCTATATACTCCTTGCCCTCGTCCGAGTACAAGATACTACCCTTTCCCGAGGTAATGAGGAGATC
>JAZQYC010000022.1:0-5900 GCA_045633285.1 Clostridia bacterium
CCTTTTAAACGCTGACAAAATTATACTTCCCGGAGTCGGAGCATTCGGTGACGCTATCAAAAAGCTTAGAGATAGCGGACTCGTGGACACTCTTTTAAGCGAGGTCAAGAAAGAAAAACCCTTGCTTGGAATATGCCTTGGAATGCAGATGCTTTTTGAAAAAAGCTACGAATACGGAGAACACGAGGGGCTTGGTCTTATAAAAGGCGAGGTAAAAGATCTGAAATCCGATCTAGAAAGGGCAGGCTACGACTACAAAGTCCCCGAAATGGGCTGGAACTTGCTCAAGTTTCATCACGAAAGCCCTCTTATGAAATATATCAAAGAGGGTGGTTACGTTTATTTCGTTCATTCTTATCACGCTGTTAATTGCGAGGATAGCTTGGTCGCAAGCACGGAGTACGGAATAAAAGTAACTGCAGCCGTTCAAAACGGTAACGTTTTCGGAGCGCAATTTCACCCTGAAAAAAGCGGAGAGGTCGGATTAAAAATATTGAAGGCTTTTTGCGAGGAGGGAGCTATATGATAATCTTTCCTGCAATTGATCTTATAGGTGGCAAGGTGGTTAGACTCACAAAGGGTGACTACGGACAGAAAAAGACCTATTCTGATTCTCCAACGTTGGTGGCTCAGGGCTTTTCTGAATGTGGAGCAAATCATCTTCACGTAGTTGATCTTGACGGCGCAAAAACGGGTGACACTACTAATTTTTCAACCATTTCGGATATAGTCAAGGCTACCTCGATGTTCGTTGAGGTGGGTGGCGGTGTCCGTGACATAAGGCGTATAGAGCTATACGTGAACTCAGGAGTCAAGCGTGTAATTATCGGTACTGCGGCAGTTAAAAATCCTGATTTTTTAAAGCAGGCTGTAAGAGAATTCAAGGACGTCGTTGCAGTTGGAGTGGATACTCACGACGGATTCGTAGCAACGGACGGTTGGCTTGAAAAAAGCAATATCTCGGGCTATGAGTTTTGCGAAAGAATGAGGGACGTCGGCGTCACGAACGTTATATATACCGATATATCTAAAGACGGAGCGCTTTCTGGAACTAATCTTGATATTTACCGTGAGCTTTCAAAAATAGAGGGTCTTACCGTGACTGCATCAGGCGGAGTTACCTATCTTGACGAGATAAAAAAGCTTAAGGAAATGAATTTGTACGGCGCAATAGTCGGCAAGGCAATCTACGAGGGAAGACTTGATCTTCGTGAGGTATTGTCTACTGCGGAGGGAAAATGATTACCAAAAGAATTATACCTTGTCTTGACGTTAGAAACGGAAGAGTAGTCAAGGGAGTAAATTTTGAGGGCGTTCACGACGTGGACGATCCAGTTGCCCTTGCTAAATACTACAATGACGAGGGCGCAGACGAGCTAGTTTTTTACGATATTACGGCAAGCGTTGAGGCAAGACCGCTCTTTACCGGAGTACTTAAAGAGGTTGCAAGCAAGATCTTTATACCACTTACGGTAGGCGGTAGCATAAATACGCTTGACGACTTTGAGAGAGTGCTAACGGCAGGCGCTGATAAAGTTAGCGTAAATAGCGGTGCTATACGAAATCCTGCTCTTATTGGCGAGGCAGCCAAGAGATACGGTGATCAATGCGTAGTGCTTTCTATGGACGTTAAGCGAGTTGACGGCAAATATCACGTTTTTGCAAAAGGCGGAAGAGAAGATACGATGCTTGATGCTCTTGAATGGGCAAAACGAGGCGAGGATTCGGGCGCAGGAGAGATAGTTCTCAATAGCATTGATACCGACGGAGTTAAAAACGGATTCGACCTTGAAATGCTTACCGATCTATGTAACGTCGTTAATATCCCCGTGATCGCATCGGGTGGCGCAGGAAAGATCGAGGACTTTAAGGAGTTATTTAAGATCAAGGGCGTAGACGCAGGATTGGCTGCAAGTATCTTTCACTTCAAAGAGGTAAGGATAAAAGAGCTTAAAGAGTATCTCAAACAAAATGGAATTTTAACGAGGTTATAATTATGAAGATAGAAGAACTCAAATTTGATTCAAACGGACTTATACCCGCAGTAGTGCAGGATTTCTATACCAAAAAAGTATTGACCGTTGCGTATATGAACAAGGAAAGCCTTGAGATCAGTATAAAAGAGGGTAAGACATGCTTTTATTCCCGTAGCAGACGTCAGCTTTGGAGAAAGGGCGAAACGAGTGGAAATTATCAGCATATCGTAAGGATAGTCGCTGACTGTGATAATGATGCTCTCGTGGTTGAGGTTATTAAAGACGGCCCTGCTTGTCACCTTGGTACGGATTCCTGCTTCAATAATACGGTTTTTGAAAAAGAAGACGTAAGAGACTTTTCAATGAATGATTTATACGCTCTTTTGAAGGGTAGAAAGGATAATCTTCCCGAGGGAAGCTACACTACCTATCTATTCCAAAAAGGTAAGGAGAAGATACTCAAAAAGGTAGGCGAGGAGTGCACCGAGGTTATAATCGGTGCTATGAAAAACAGTAAGGAAGAGACCATCTACGAGGTAGCTGATCTTGCGTATCACGTTATGGTACTTATGGTTGAAATGGGTATCAGCTTAGAGGATATCAAGACTGAGCTTGCAGGAAGACACGTTATTGACAAAAAGGTCAAGCAGGAGACAATGAAATAATGCTTATTGATTCGTCAATACACAACCACACTACCTTTTGCGACGGAAAAAGTACGCCTGAGGAAATGATAAAGTCCGCATATTCTGCTGGTTTTTCGGATTTTGGAGTGCTTTGTCACGCTACTATGTCAACGGGCGATTACGACTGGCCGATAAGAGACGAAAAGGGCTTTCAAAACGCAGTCAGCTCATTAAAAGAGGAATACGCAGGTAAAATGCGCATATATTGCGGTATCGAGAGAGATTATTTCGGAAATCCCGGATCTGGATTTGATTATTACATTTACGGCGCACATCAGATTTGTTACGAGGGAGAATACTACGACGTAGATCACTCTAAGGCTATATTTGAAAGAGATATCAAAGAGGGCTTTTCTGGTGACGTAAAAAGATACGTCAGGGAATATTATCGTACCGTATCCGAGATGATTCAAAGGTTTAAGCCCGAATATCTCGCTCACGTAGACCTCGTTACGAAATTCAACGATGGATATATCTACTTTGACGAGACCGAAAAATGGTATCTTGATTACGCGTATGAGACGTTGAACGAGGCAATATCCGTTGGGTCGCTGATAGAGATGAATTTTGGAGCGATGACGAGAAAGGTCAAGTCTTCTCCATATCCTGCGCCTAAGCTTCTTGAATTTATTAAGGAGAAAAAGGGCAGAATCATAGTAGGTGGAGATTGTCACAACGCTCTATATACGGCTTTTGGAATGAAAGAGGGCGAGGAGATACTTAGATCCTCGGGCTTTAAGAGTGTAACGGTTTATAGAAAGGGACAATATACTGAGATAGGACTTTAAAAGGAGGGGCTATGGAGCTTAATTTTCTCGGAGCAACGCACGAGGTAACGGGTAGCTGCATTATGGCTACGGTATCAGGCAAAAAGTTTCTTGTAGACTGCGGAATGGAGCAAGGAAAGGATATTTTTGAAAATCAGCCTATTCCTGCTAAGCTTTCTGAGATTGATTACGTTTTCTTGACTCACGCGCATATCGATCATTCGGGAAATCTTCCGATATTGTATAAAAACGGTTTCAGGGGCAAGATCCTTATGACCAAAGCAAGCGCAAAGCTCGCAGAAATTATGCTCAAGGATTCTGCTCATATTCAGGAATTCGAGGCTGAATGGCGAAACCGTAAGGCAAAAAGAACTGGTGAAGTGCCCTATACTCCGCTCTATACTATGGACGACGCTATCGGAACGATCTCGCTTTTTGCTCCGTGTAATTACGACGAGGACGTTTTTGTGGACGAATACGTTCAGGCGAGGTTTTATGATGCAGGTCATATGCTCGGTTCGTCAAGCATCAAGATAACTATGACTGAGGGCGGAGAGAAAAAGAGCGTGCTTTTTTCGGGTGATATCGGAAATACCGACAAGCCTTTGTTAAAAGATCCTCAATACTGTGACGAGGCAGATTATCTCGTGACGGAATCGACCTACGGTAACCGTGCTCACGGTGATAGACCTGATTACAAAAAGGCTCTGTCTGAGATTATTATAGATACCTTTTCCCGTGGAGGAAATCTAGTAATTCCGAGTTTTGCCGTTGGCAGAACGCAGGAGCTTTTGTATATACTGAGAGAGATCAAAAGCGAAGGCTTAGCCGGAGCTTACTCAAGCTTCAACGTTTACGTTGACAGTCCTCTTGCAAACGAGGCTACGAGAGTATTCAGAGAATGCTTGGCGTCATCGTGTGACGAGGAAACGGCTGAGCTTATAGGAAGTGGTATTGATCCCGTATCCTTTGACGGCCTTCATACCGCTATCACGACTGAAGAGTCCAAGGCTATTAACTTTGACGACAGATCGAAGATCATTATTTCTGCCAGCGGAATGTGCGAGGCAGGTAGAATAAGGCATCACCTCAAGCACAATCTTTGGAGAGCGGATAGCACCATACTTTTCGTAGGATATCAGACTCAGGGTACGGTAGGAAGAAGCATTCTTGACGGTGCTCGCTTCGTTAAGCTTTTCGGAGAGGAGATAGAGGTCAACGCTCGAATTGAAAATCTTGACGGAATAAGCGGTCACGCAGACGTTAACGGACTTATCAATTACGCCAAGGCTCTAAAAAGAGTGCCCGACAAGACCTTCGTCGTTCACGGTGACGACAAAACGTGCGAGGAATACGCGCAGACTCTTAGCGAAAAGCTCGGTCATAGCACGGTAGCACCGTTTAGTGGAACGACTTGGGATCTTATATCGAACACCTGCACGAACGAGGGAATAGCAAGGCTTATAGTCAAGACCAAGATCAAAAAGATCAACAACTATTCCACGCATTACGCAAGGCTTGTGGAAACAGGTGATAAAATTGCTAAGCTTATATCTTCGAGTAAGGGGTACGCTAACCGTGAGCTTGAGAGAATAACCAACGAGCTGAAAAGAGTAATCGACAGGTGGTAATATGATTACGAGAAAATATTTGATGAAGATGTCCGAGATGGACGACGAGGACGGATTCGATCCTGCGGATTATACTCTTGACGAGTTATACGCAGACGACAAGTCCGAGGATTTCAAAAGAAAATACAAAGAGTATTACGATGACGTAAAAACGTCACAGAGAAAATTTACAGACGAGGATTGGTAAGATGAAAACGAGAGAAGAATACGCAAGTATTGCGTCAGAATATTACACTTCGGGATATAATTGCTGTCAAGCAGTTGTTTTGGCGTTCAGTGACGTCGTAGGCGTTGACGAGAGCACTCTGCTAAAGATTTCCTCTTCGTTTGGCGGAGGAATGGGCAAAATGGGAGAGGTCTGCGGAGCAGTAAGCGGTATGTTTATGGTTATAGGCCTTTTGGAGGGCAATACCGATCCTAAAAACGCTCAGGCCAAAGCAGACCACTACGCAACTATCAGAGCGCTTGCTGATAGCTTTAAGACCAAGAATTGTTCGATAATCTGCCGTGATCTCAAGGCAGAGGGCAAAAAGAAATGCGCACTCTTAGTATCAGAATGCGCAGAAATAGTTTATGATTGGATAAACAAATAATTAAGCCATCATAATCTCGGAAATAAGATCAAGCACCTTATCGTGACAGCCACCACAGCCGGTGGAGCAATGGGTTATCTTCTGGACGTCTTCAAATACTTTGAGGACGTCTTCGATTTTTTCGTGACCCTCAACGGCATCAGCAATATCTTTATACCAAACCTGTTTACAGTTACAAACGATAAAATTTTCTTTCATGTTAGCCTCCTTTTTTAAAATTCTACATTGATAGCGAAAAAAAGTCAAT
>JAZQYC010000023.1:0-6573 GCA_045633285.1 Clostridia bacterium
TATGCTATTATACGAACTGAAGCACGGAGCAACGATCGTGGATGCAAAGGGTGGCTTCACCGACGATAACAAGACGATTATTTATTCAGTAATAAACAAGCGTCAGATTCCCGAATTTCTGCAGAACGTAAAAAGCTTAGACGGCACTTTCGTATACTACTCTGCGATAAACGGCGTTCACGGAAACTTCAGATGGTATAAAGACGACGAAGCAAAGTAATTAGATTCAAGCGGACAACACGAGCAAAGAACGTTATTGTATGGCTTTGTGGCTGTGCTAGAGAGGCAACAAGAAAAAGAATTTAGGTGTGTTGCGTTAAAATTTAATTAGCCTATATCCGCACTAAAGGAGATTGAGCTATGAAAAGAGAAGAGATTAGAATACGTGACCCGTTTATTTTGACGGACGAAGAGAACGGTTGTTATTATATGTACGGAACGACTGCGCTACCTGATCCAACGGACATAGTGGCAGGCAATACCTTTTCGGTGTATAAGAGCTACGATCTTGAAAATTTCGAGGGTCCTATAGTTATTTTTGACGGAAAAGAGCAGAATTTCTACGGAGTATGCGATTATTGGGCTGCGGAAGTGTATAAGTATCAGGGTAAATATTACCTCTTTGGCTCAGTGAAATCAAAGGATAATATGCGCTCGACCCATATTTTCGTGAGCGATAAGCCCGATGGAAAATTTTATCCTTTATCAGACACCGCTCGCACCCCCAAGGAAATGAACTCCATAGACGGTACGCTTTGGGTAGAGGACGGTAGACCTTATATGATCTTTTGTCACGGCGGAGAGCAAGCCCCACAAGGCGATATTTGCGCCATAGAGCTTACTAAGGACTTGACGGATAGGGTAGGCGAGCCTTTCGTTTTGTTTTCTGCGCCCGATAACCCTCACGTTGAGGTGATTCCGGCAAGACCTGATCTGTACTGCGTGGACGGACCGTTTTTGTTTAAGGAAAACGGTAAGCTGAAGATGATCTGGTCGAGCTTTTTGGACAAAAAATACCACGTTTTCGAGGCAACGGCAAGTAGCATTCGCGCTCCTTGGACTCATCAGAGAGGAGACTTTACTCTTGACGGCGGACACGCAATGATTTTCAAGAGGCTTGACGGCGTGCGAATGATATCTATGCATTCGCCCAACGTCCCAGGGAAAGAGCGTTTCGTAGCCTTTGAATACTAAACTATTATAGTGAGAATAGAATAACGCACGAGGGGATATAATGATAAATTACGCGCATAGAGGGGCAAGCGAATACGCTCCTGAAAACACACTTTCGTCCTTTTATTTGGGACTGCTTCAGGGGGCAAACGGCATAGAGACCGACGTTCAGGCAACTAAGGACGGCGTTTTGGTTCTTTTTCACGACGAAACTCTTGATAGAGTTTCCGACGGAAATGGTAAGCTATCTGACTACACCTACGAGGAGCTAAAAAAATTGAAGATAACGGGCAAGGTAACTAACGGCTTTTACGATAGGATAGTTACCCTGCGTGAGTTTTTGGACAAGTTTGCCGGTTACGATATAAGCTTTGCGATCGAGCTCAAGGGAGCAGGCGTTGAGGAGGGTACGCTTTCTATGGTGAAGGAGTACAAAATTATGAATAGGACCACCTTTACGAGCTTCCAATTCGATTATATCAAGAAGATCAAGGAGCTTGATCCAAGCGCGCGTGTTGGCTGGCTTACATCGTCAACGAGTAGTGAAACTGTAGAAAAACTGCTCAGTATCGGCGGAGAGGAAATAGCCCCAAAGGCTGATATGATCACTCCTGATCTTATGAAAAAGTGGAGAGAGGCAGGACTTGGTGTCAGAGCGTGGGGTGTAGCAGACGTCAACCTAATGACGGCGATGTGCGAGCTTGGCGTTGACGGAATGACGGTGAATTTTCCTGATAAGCTTTGCGAGTATCTTAGCTTGCGTTAGAGAATTTTTGAAAAATCGAAGCTATCGCTTGAAAAAGCAGATCTATTGTGATATTATTTAAATATAAAGAGGGGAAATAAGCAAGATTTCTCAAAAGGAGATAAGAATGAATATTTATGAGTACGTATACGGCACGGAAGACGAAAAGCCGTTGGATAGGATCGTTACGGACGGGGGATTTTGTTCGATATTCAGATCAATAGTGGTCATTGGAGATAGTCTGGCGAACGGTACTTTCGAGTCGTATAGACCGGACGGATCAAGAAGATTTCACGAGTTCCGTGAGTATTCTTGGCCTCAGCATATTGCAAGAAGCACGGGAAGCACGGTCTACAACTTTTCGCGTGGCGGAATGTCTGCAAAAGAATATATAGAGTCTTACGCAGACAATATGTGTCAATGGGATAGATGTAAGCTTGCTCAGGCGTATATCATAGCGCTCGGCGCAAACGATATTGCCTCAACCGTAGAAATGGGATCACCCGAGGACGTTTGTCTCGAGGATTATACCAAGAACGCTCCGACTATCGCAGGTTATTACGCTCAGATCATTCAGAGGATAAAAGAGCTACAGCCAAGAGCCAAGATCTTTCTCGTAAGTATGCCCAAGGGTGACGAGCCAAAGGACGAAAAGAGAAAGGCGTTCCGTGATATACTTGACTGTTATACCAAGATGTTCAACCGTACTTATTTGATTGATCTATTTACCTACGCTCCCATAAACGACGAGAAATACAAAAGCATGTTCCGCTTGGGTCATCTGACTCCGACAGGATACGTATTGACCGCTCGTATGATCGAGAGCTATATAGATTATATTATAAGAAAAAATCCTCAGGACTTTTCGCAGATTGAGTTTATCGGAACTGATCTACATTACGTACCCGAGGAAGAATAAGAGGTAATATCTCAAAAGAGGTTTGACCTTTGGAGGCTTTGGACCTATCGTTATGGGGATAGTTCTGTGGATAATTCAGCTTGCAGGCGTAGAGGACAGATTAAGCGGAGAAGAGGTGCTTCTCGGAGTGATCTCAACCTACGTTCTTGCTTTCGTGCAGGCAGGAGCAAGCGTTTTTAATCAAATAGAAAGCTGGCCCATTGCAAAAAGGTCAGCAACAAGTTCAATAGCTCTATTGGGTAAATTGCTCGAATTAAGTTTCATACGGAGAAATTAAGTAAAAGGATAGCGAAAGCCGAGTCCCTATAAGGGATTTTTACTTTAAGACAAAAGTGTAGCCCACTATACTTCGCAAAACGCGAAATATGGTGGGCTTTATCTTTACCACAAAAGATTAGGATAATATAGTGATATTTTTAGCATTGTGGCTAAAAGTGATATTGTTTGCATTGCAAACAGTTATATTTTTAGATAAGTCTAAAAGTTGTATTTTGGCAAAGCCAAAGTTATATTAAATAAATCCTTAACTTGCCGTTAGGCAAATATAACTGCGTAGCAATATCACTCGTCGGTAGACGAATATCACAAATCCGTAAGGATTTATTTAGTTGTCGCTATTCCCTATGGGAAGAGCGACAAATCGCTATCCTTTTTTCTTGTTTTTAGTTAAATAGATCAACGAACTCTTAATCGTTCTCTTCGTAGTAGTAAGAATAATCTATACCCTTCATAAAGATCTCACGGTCGGCTACTTTGTCGGTTAAAGCGCCTTGAATCAGGGCTAAAATATCGGTATGATCTACGACGCTTGATTTCATTGCATCTAAATATTCCGTTTTATCTATTTGGCTCCAATCAACGCATTTAGAAAGGTTTTTCTTTAAGATCAGGTCTAACCAAATTCTCGTCGCTCTGCCGTTTCCTTCCATAAAAGGATGAGTAACGTTCATTTCAACGTATTTTCTGACGATTTCCTCTACAGAGCCCTCAGGCATTTTTTCAATGCTTAAGAGCGTTTCATCTAAATACCCTACGCTTGCAAAAACGAAACCGCCCTTTGAGATGTTCAGCTTTCTGATCTGTCCCGCAAAATCGTATAATCCGCCAAAAAGGTAAGAGTGGATCTGCTTTAAGCTGTTTACCGTTCCAACCTCAATATCGTTAATGAGTCCGCTTTCAAATAGATCGTAAGCTTTATTTTTGCTTTGCTCGTCAATAGACGTGCCTTTCGTTTTGACCCAATTTAAGAACACGCTCGATTTTTTGCTTGGAAGAATTGCTATAAACAAATTTAAACCGTCGTCGTCAATAACGTCGGTCAAATATTTTTTGCCGTCCTTGGCGGTTAATTTCAGTTGTCTACAAATTGAGGACAACTGACCGTTTCTGCTTTTTAACGTGTTCCAATATTTACGGGGAGACGTACTTAAAGAAAGGGCTTCTACAATATCAACGGCGCAAAGCCACCAACGCGAAGTTTCTTCATCCCAAACGGAACGAACGGGAATATTATCAAAAAATCTGATAGAAGTTTTAATCATTTTAATCCTCTTTAATCATTATACCGCATAAAAACGATTATATCAAGATATTTTCCAATATTTAAGCCAAAATAAAAAAACCGAGATTGATTACTATATCTCGGTTTTTAATTGCTGAATGTATACTTTGTTGCGGGTTGCTGATTCTTTTTTAGTTGAACAAATTAATAATCTTTATTTTTTTCCTTACGGCGTATTCATAAGCAAGCTTTGTACCGCTATTGGTCTTTGTCTGTGGAATATACTTTTCATTATAATAAAATATACAAAAATTGCTATCGTTTATCATTGCCTGATTTCTCTCAACGTAGCTTGCTTTTCCTGCGCAATATTTCGTTTTATGCTCAAACTCTTCTTCAAATCCAAGCAAGTGAACCTCTTTATTCAAAAGTCGAGAGTATGATTTCTCCAGAGCAAGCCATTCACTCTCCAAAGTACAGCTTTCACTTTTGCAGGTATAATATATCCTTTTAAGGCTTGGATACTTTTCTTTTAGTTCGCTTACGACCAAATGACAAAGGTCGTTAAAATTGCTGTTGCTACCAAACAAAAAGTTTTGTACGTTATAGTTAATTATCAGATCTTCTACGCATTTCTTTATTTTTTGCTTTAATTCGTCGCTTATACAAATTTTTCGATGACCTATGAACGAGCAAGCTTTATGTTTTTCCATAATAAAAAACTCCTAAAATAATCATATTGAATACTGTCACTAATCATTATAGCATATATTTATGTTTGAGAGTATTCAAAATTAAACATTTGATAAAAATTTATGTATATGGCTTCTCTGCGTGCACACAAGCTTAACCTATAATAGTATTAGAACTGATCGGGGAGCTTTTATGGAAATTAAAGAGATTTTATCAAGAATAGGTTACGTCAGAAATAAAGCAAATTTGTCGGCAAGAGAAGTTAGCTTAAGAATGGGAATGAGTCCGCAATACGTCGCGCAATTAGAAAGCGGAAGAATCGTCCTGACCGTTGAAAAATTATTTCAAATCCTAGAGATCTGCGAATTTCCTATTGAAAGATTCTTTAGCGCTGATATCGTCGATTATGACGTTGATAATGAATTAAAATCTTTAATTGAAGCACTACCAACGGACAAAAAGAAAAATATTATTGAATTTATAAAGGCTTAACGAATATGATAAAGAAGGAAGAGAGCTAATCGGTTTACTGAAAGGCGCTCTTTTTTGTTAGTGAGCTTTGATTGCGTAGAAATGCGCTTGCCGTCAAAGGTAAGCTCTATTATTCGCTCGAAAGCGGGCAAATTTGAAATTGTTTTTTTCACCAAGGTATGTTATAATCTAATAAGTCGAGAATATTCACGGGGGTTATATGGATACGGATAGAATTTATTTTGCAATAGATCTCAAATCTTTTTACGCTTCCGTGGAGTGCGTGGAGAGGGGGCTTGACCCTCTTTCGACCAATCTTCTCGTTGCTGACGAGTCAAGGACGGACAAGACGGTTTGTCTTGCGGTATCCCCCTCGCTCAAGGCGTACGGGGTGGCAGGAAGAGCGAGGCTTTTCGAGGCAAAGCAAAAAATTGATAGCGCAAACGCAGAAAGAAGATTCAAGATAAATGGTAAGCCGTTCAAGAGAAAATCGCACTTT
Source organism: Clostridia bacterium (assembly GCA_045633285.1). Taxonomy (GTDB): domain Bacteria; phylum Bacillota; class Clostridia; order Christensenellales; family RUG350; genus RGIG2224. Next base: position 6,002 of record JAZQYC010000023.1, read on the forward strand.
GATCCTGACGTCAAGAGCGATCCGTTTTGCGAGATAGATTACGTCGTTGCGCCACCGAGAATGGCGCTTTATTCACAGTATAGCACGAGGATTTACGGTATATATCTCAAGCATTTTGCGCCCGAGGATATACACGATTATTCTATTGACGAGGTTTTTATAGATGCAACCGATTATATAAAAGCTCAAAAGACTACACCGAGAGCGCTCGTTGAAGAAGTGATCAAGGATGTTTTGCGTGAGACGGGGATCACCGCAACGGCAGGAATTGGAACTAATCTTTATCTTAGTAAGGTGGCAATGGATATCGTCGCCAAGCACGTAGAGGCAGACGAGGACGGAGTGCGTATTGCCGAGCTTGACGAGAGATCTTACCGTGAAAAGCTTTGGGATCATAGACCGCTCACTGATTTTTGGAGAGTGGGAAAGGGATATGCAAAAAAGCTTGAGGAGCGCGGACTGTTTACCATGGGGGATATCGCAAGATGCTCCCTCGGGAGGCAGAATCAAGTGCATAACGAGGAGCTTTTGTATAAGCTTTTTGGAATAAACGCCGAGCTTCTTATCGACCA
>JAZQYC010000024.1:0-9203 GCA_045633285.1 Clostridia bacterium
ACAACGTTTGCGCCCTCGTTGCAAGCATTATTTTCGTGCTTATCTTCCCCTCTACGATCAGCAATAATACCGTTATACTCAAGATGATCACGGGTACGACGAAATTTATCGCAATATATTTCGTCGTGCATTCGCTTTTGAGAATCGCCGTTCCAACGGCAGTTCCCTACAAGGAGTATTCCGATAAGGAAAAGGAGCTTAAGGTATTCAGCCGTATAATATGCGCTTGGGAGATCGTGCTTGCCGTGCTTGTCGTTGCGGATATCGTTTTGCTTATCATGAGCGCAGGTCAAAGCGGAAGCGGATCGTGGCTCAAGCTCAACAGCAAGATAATGAGCCTTGCTATCAAAAAGGGCGTGCTTGCGATCATATTTATCGGTCTTACCATATTTGCCCTTGCGACCAATTCCTATCTTTCCGAAAAGGAGCGTATTTGTCGCAAGAAACAGCGTGAGGCTACCTCTCAGGTCAAGACCGCGGTTTCAGTCGAGAGCGCTGAGCAACAGGGAGGAGAGAACGTTTCCGAGGATATAAGATTTGCAAACGATATTTCTTTGAGCGACGCTTGCTCCGAGCTCAGAGCCTTTATTAAGGCAGAGGGCATTGATATCGGAGAGGTCGGTGCGGTCAAGATCTTTGCAGGAATGGCGTCGTCCAGAATTCTTCTTCTCAAATGCAAAAATCAGGAAAATGAGAAGAGCATAGCCAAGGCTCTCGGTGAATATTTCAGTGCTAAGGCTTACGTAAGCGCAGAGAGCGCAGAGTGGAGCGACGTATACAAGTTTGCGTCAGGCGCAGAGGCTCAGGGCGAGGGCAATGCGCTCTACGGAATGTATTACGCAAACATGAAGCCACTTTCTCTCAATACCGTTGCTATCACGGGAGCGAAAGCAGAGGTGACCAATTCTTATCTTACAAAGATCGCAGAGACTATGAAAAAGGAAACGGGCTCGAAGCTTTTGCAGATAGGAATATCCTCAAGCATAAGAGACGCAAGATACGTTTATAACGGAAATATACTTCTTCCCGAAAATCTTTGGATAATGGTTTTCGTTTCGGGAGAGGAGAACGTTTTCAGCCCGATTGTTTGTGACGGAGCTACCTATATTTGCTTAGACGAGGTCAGTTGTGAAAAGGAAGAGGCGCAAAGAAGACTTTTATCTCTTGCTAAGCTTGATGAAATCACCGGCAACGCAAGAGAGGACTACGCTTTGCCTGAGACTTGGTGGAGAAAAATCGACCTCATTGAAAAATACGCTACCAAGGAGCTTGGATTCAGCTTTGACAACGTATTCGTGCATACTATCGAAAAGTACTCCGCTATTTGCGGTGCGCGTGAGATGGTGAATGCAGATATCGTAGACGCCGTACTCAGCGGTATAATCGTTCCTGCCCTTTCAGCTCGAGCTACTCCTGAGTTTGCTGACAAGGATCACGGCATATACAGCGAGATAAGCAGGGTGATCGGTATGGAAAATCTACCTTGCACCAAGGAAGCTCTCAAATGCTTCGGTCTTGCAAGATAAGGAGGAATTATGGGCAACGAGATCTGGAAATTTTTATCAAGTGAGATAGCGCTTGGAATATACGTTATTCTGCTCATGTTCTCCATTATCATCTTCGTGGTCGTGGTCATGTACAGCGATCAGAAGCGTTACGAGATAACGAGAAACGTCAAGCCCAAAAAGGTGGTCGCCGAGGTTACCAAAACGGGTGACGTTGATCTGACTGCCGTTGAGGCGCAGGGAGAGTTCCCTGCCCAAGAGGAGGAGAAAGAAGAGGAAGAAGAGGAAGAGGATCAGGAGACCAGATTCCAGCGTCTTACCGAGACTGACGAGAAAAGCAAGCAGAAAAAGGTCAAGAAATTCGACGATAAGATAGAGCTGTACGATCTCTGCGAGAAATTTCGTAATTTCTCAGCAAGCAAGCTCAAGCTCTACTACAGCATAGACGATATCAGAAGATTTATAGCAGGATTATCAGTATCCAAAATACTCATAATGCAGGGTATGAGCGGTACGGGTAAGACCTCACTTGCCGTAGCCTTTGGAGAGTTTTTGAATAACCGCTCTACAGTCGTATCCATTCAGCCTATGTGGAAGGAAAGAACGGATATGGTAGGATACTATAACGAATTTACGAAAAAGTTCAACGAGACCACTCTTCTTCAGAAGATGTACGAGGCGAACTACAGCGAGGATATCTATATCACCGTTCTCGACGAGATGAATATAGCAAGAGTAGAGTACTATTTTGCAGAGTTTTTATCTCTTCTCGAGCTTCCCAATCCCGAGAGCAGATATATAGACGTAGTTAGCGATACTTGGAAGAATGATCCTAAGCTGTTAAAGGACGGAAAGCTCAAGCTTCCCGAGAACATGTGGTTTATAGGAACGGCAAATAACGACGACTCAACCTTTGCAATATCCGACAAGGTATACGATAGAGCAATGGTAATGAATCTTGAGAAAAAGACCACGGTATTCCAGCCTGAGGAAGAAGAGGGAATAGATCTTTCCTTTGCAAGATTTGAGAGCATCGTAAAAAGAGCAAGGAAAAAATACGGTATCACGGACAGAAGCCTAAGAAGACTGAAAGAGCTGGACGAGTATATGATAGACAATTTCCATATAACGTTCGGTAACAGAATAATGAAGCATATCCGCCAATACGTATCAGCGTACATAGCGTGCGGAGGCAAGGAGCTTGAGGCGATAGACGACATAGTGTCCAAGAAGATAATGCGAAAGCTCGAGACCCAAAACCCCGTGTATATCAGAAATTCGATAGACGGCTTATGCGCAAAGATAGACGAAATATTCTCGGACGGAATGCCTCTTTGCAAGGAATATTTGAGAAGACTTGAGAGGACGATCTAAGTATGGAAAACGAACATAGCAGAAAAACAACGTTAATACTTACGAGCATCATCATCGGAATAGTTGCGATCCTTGCCGTATATTTCATACTCATACTTACGGGCGTTTTGCAGTCGAGAGAGTATAGCATCACGGTATCAACCGAATCACGCTCCAAGCAGTACGACGGAGAGGCTCTGACCTGTGACGGATGGAAGCTTGAGGGTGATCTCAGAAGCCCCGAACATACTTTAAAGGTAATAGTCACGGGAAGCATCACCGAGGTCGGAAAGTGCGACAACAACGCCTCAGTCTACGTTTACGACAAGGACGGCAACGACATTACCTCCTCTTATAACGTAAATATTGCTCCCGGAACGCTTGAGATACGCAGGTGGCCTATCACGGTGTATTCAAAGGGCGCTAACAAGGTCTACGATGGAGAGCCTCTTACTTGCGCTGAGGTCGGACACGAGAGCGGTGAGCTTATGGCGGGTCACGGTCTCGTCATGGAGGCTATCGGCTCGATAACGAACGTAGGCAAGGCTTCAAACCAGATGACGGTCAAGGTAATAGACGCAAACGGAAATGACGTTACGGACTTCTACGAGATAATCAAGAATCTCGGAGATCTCGTCGTTTCTGCTCCGTTTATAGAGAGCGATACCTTGTATACTCCAATTGGCGAGGTTGAGGTTTCGGGAGACATTACGCTCAAGCCGAACACGGAGGGTTTAGGATATCCGAGAAGCTTAGAAATGTTTACCTTTAAGACCGATCTTGAGGAGCGCGTCAGGATATATTTCAAGGCAAGCTCGTACGGTGATTACGACGGACAGGGCTTCAAAAAGCCCCCTACGTACGTCTATTCCGGAGATATCAACCCCTTGTACGCTCCTGCTGAGGCAGTAAAAAATATTCTTGACAAGTCAGACGTAACCATAACTCTCAAAAACCTCGGCTCGTATATCCACCCCTACTTTACCTTGCAGACCGAGGGTATGTATAAGGGGGAGAGTGACGGCGTAATGTACGGAACTTACACCGGAAAGGACACCTACTCCCTTTCAATGATCTATTTCGACTACCTGACGGGGAACGTTCCTACTTCGGGTGGAGTGATAGAGGAGTACAACGATTTCGTAAAGGATAATTTTTTGACTATCAGCGATTCGCTGAAAAGCACTCTTTTAAACCTCGAGGACTTTGACCCTGACGGAAAAAGGGGCAAGGAGCTTATAAAGTATATTGCAGAATACGTTCAGTCAAGCGCAAGATACAATCTTGAGTTTGCGCCCTTTCCCGAGGGTGTTGACCCCGTAGTGTACTTTTTTACGGGATCTGAGGTAGAGGGTATTTGTCAGCACTACGCTATGGCAGGAACTATGCTCTACAGAGCTTGCGGTATACCTGCAAGATACACCGTTGGCTTCGTGGGAGACAATATTCCTAATACCGAGGTATCGGTTGACGACAGCAAATGTCACGCTTGGGTCGAAATTTATTTGGAGAGCTTCGGCTGGGTACCTATCGAGGTGACCGCTTCAAACTCAGCAGGCGGAACGGGTGACGTCGAGATGCCCGGTGAGCCTGATTTTGACCTCAGCGGTGGCGAGCTTTTTGGTGGCGGAATAGATATTGCGAATTTGCCGGGTAGCATCAAGAGCCCCACGGGTGAGGAGATGTTTTCGTTCAGCACCGACCTCAAAAAGAAGGTGAATTTGTATTTCCGTTCCAAGTCGTTTGGCGATTACACGGGTGGAGCGTTCGGAGCGCCTATAGTCTATACGGACGGTGGTGCTCAATATCTTCCCTCAAGCAATCTCGTTAGTTCGGTCACGCCGTCAAGCTTTGATATCTATCTCAAGGCGCTTGATAGCTACGTAGAGCCTTATTACACAAACGGATTTGACCTTCCATATGCGGGAGAGAGCTACAGCCTCACCTCGTACTACTTTGATTATCTTACGGACAAAAAGGTAACGCTTCAGGATCTGACCCCAAGTGAGTACGACGAGTTCGTATACAGCAATTATCTGACTATTGACGAGGAACTAAAAAGTATTCTTTTGAATCTTTCCGATTTCAACGCAGAGGGAAAGACAGGCAAGGAGTTTATAGAATATATAGCTGAATACGTCAGAAATTCTGCTATTTATAATCTTGATTTCCAAAGCTATCCAAGAGAGATAGACCCCGTGCTCTACTTTTTCCTTGGTGATAACGTAGAGGGTATTTGTCAGCATTTTGCCATGGCTGGTACTATGCTCTACAGAGCGCACGGCATACCTGCAAGATACACTATAGGCTTCGTTGAGGCGAACGACCCCAAGGAAGACGTTATATCGGTTAGTGACGAGAGAGGTCACGCTTGGGTCGAGATCTATATAGACGGCTTCGGCTGGGTGCCCGTAGAGGTCACGGCAGGACTTATCGAGCCTCCCAAGGTCGAGCTTGAGATCACGACGGGAAGCACGATAGAGGGAACTCACCTTATGTACAGCGGTCAGCCGATGAAGCTTGACGAATACACCTATGACGTGACGCTTTTAAAAGAGGGTCACGTGGTAGTTCCTGCCGAGGCGTGGAAGGAGATTACCGACGTTGGCGCTATTGATAACAATATGACCTTCGTCATCTTGGACGAGAGCGGAGAAGACGTCACCGACGAATACGAGATAACCGTAGTTCCCGGTCGAGTCACCGTAGTTGCAAGAGAAATGCTCCTCAGAACTAAGGATCTTTTCTTCCGCTATACGGGAGAGACCTATTACGGTGGTGGAGAGATAGAGGTGCTATCGGGCGCGGACGATCTTGACGTTGCGCTACTTGAGATCGTAGTGGACGAGGGCGGATTCACCGCAGAGAGTGACGAGCCGACCGAGGGCGAAAATACCGTTGAGCTTGAAGCGATACACGTTATCTACAACGGTGTGGATATAACTGACAACTGTCATATAGACGTGCTTTTCGGAGACTTTAGCGTAGTTATAGGATAAATATATAGGTTATGTTATACGACGAATACCAAAATAAGATCAAAAAGATCGTCAAATTCCGTGAAAAGATCAAGAAGCACAAAAAAGGCATAATAGCCGTGTGCTCCGTCGTTCTCGTTATGATAATGGCGCTTGTTTTCGTGAACGGAATGTTCACGTCTCCTCTCGAGGTTTTGGACTCAGAGATCGTTTACGGAGACAAGCTTGAGTATAAAATAGATACTTTGTTCAACACGGCTGAGTATGAGTTTTCCTCAGGCGACGGTAATTGGTCCAAGGAATTTCCTCTTCTTGCAGGAGAGTATAAGCTTCGCGCGGTTGCGACGAGGTCTTTTGGCATAAAATCGTATAGTGAAGAGGTAGATTTTACTATCACCAAAAAATCAGCGACCTTATACCTTGCAAATGACTCTGTGGTATACGGTGATATTCCTGAATTAAAAGGGGTCGGACTGCTCGTAGGTGACGTCGTAGTGAGCTACGACGCAGAGCTTGCAGACGTCAACGTTGGAAAAACTACCGTTTATATAGGTCAAGGACCTATGCTCATCAAAAATAGATCGGGAGTAGACGTTTCAAGCTGTTACGACATCACGTTAGGAGAAGAGGAAGCAGAGATCACGGTTACGAAAAGACCGATCAAGCTTGCTCCTCTTAGCCTTAGCAAAATATACGACGGAGAAGCTCTCACGGGAGAGGGTGTTGAGATAATAGAGGGAAGCCTTGCATACGCTGACTCTTTGGGAAGCGCAGAGTTTACGGAAAAGAGAGAAGAGGTCGGAGTAACGAGCTTTGGTATCAAGACTATCGAGCTTAATAGCGCAAATAACGATATAGTAAACGGAAACTACGATATAAGCTATCAAAACGGTACTCTTACCGTTGACAAAAGACCGATCTGCGTCAATTTGTCCGATTCCGCCGTTTATAACGGATCGGCGTTTGAAACGGGAGAGTTTACCTACTCAGACAGCTCCTATCAGCTCGTTGACGGTCATATATTAAACGCAATTACCTTAGGCTCGGACGCAGGATCGTACGGCGCAGACAGGGTAGAGTATAAGATCAAGTCAGACGGCAATGACGTTACTAATAACTACTCTATTACAACCCTTGGAAGCCTCTCTATAAACAAAAAGGACGTTCACTTTTCTTTCGTTGCCTCCTCTAAAGAGTACGACGGAAGCGTAGTCTCGGGCAGTATCGAATCGAGCGAATTCGTTAAGGGCGAGCTACTTACTCTTTACACTAACGGCTCGGGCGCAAGCCTATATAATAGCAGAGAACAGTTCGTGTATTCGGTTATGCACGAGGGCAAGAACGTTATCGAAAACTATAATCTTATCCCCGAGGAGCTTGAGGTTGAAATCACCAAAAAGCCCTTAGAGGTCAGAGCCTTGCCTGCTACGAGAATATACGACGGCACGGCGCAAAATCCAAGCTCAGACGGATATGAGATAATCGGTCTCGTTAGCGGACAGTTTGAGACGGTTACCCTTTCGGGCGAGGGAAAAATCGACGTTTGCACGGATAGTCCTATCACGGTAGATAGCGTTAAGATCTACGAGGATGAGGCAAAAACGGTTGACCTCACCGACAACTATATCATAACTACGGTAGGCTCTACTCTTTCTATTACCAAAAGACCTATCAGTCTCAGAGCGGACGCTATCAAGGTGTACGATGCTACCGAGGCTATCGAGGATAGCGAGCATGAGATCACGGACGGTGGAATGCTCGTTGCAGAGGGTGACGAGGTTACCTATTACGAGATCGAAAATAGAAACGGCGCAGGAGACACGCTAAACGCAGGCTCGTATAACGGGCTCTTCGTTGATCTATCTTCCGTGGTTATCAAAAGAGGAGAGTTTATAGTCACCTCAAACTACGAGATAACCGAGGAAGAGGGAGATATCACGGTAAACGTTAGACCCGTTACGGTCAAGCTCACGGGAAGAAGCGTATATAATGACGAATGCTTCGTAACGAGCAGTGTTAAAGGAGAGGATTACGTAGACGAGGGCTCGGAGTATGGAGTTATTAGCGGACATAGCCTCGTATTTACAACGGTCGGAGAGAATGTAGGTAGCTACGATAGAGGCGAGGTTATCCATAATATCTACCAAAATTCAACGGACGTTACCCTGAACTACGAGCTTACCGTAGAGGACTCTCTCGTGATAGAAAAAAGACCTGTTACGATTACTCTTTCCAAGCACTCTATTTACGAGGACGATTATTTCACAACGGGCGAGTGTGACTATTCTGGCTCAGAGTACGACCTGCTTTCGCATCACGATATTGCTTTCACTACAAACGGCAAGACGGTAGGCGATTACGGTGCTGACCAGCTTACCTATACGATATACGAATATTCAACGAGCGTTTACGATAACTATGATATTACTATTCTCGGCGCGCTTACTATAGACAAGCGAGAGGTAAACGTAGTGCTCAGCTCTACCAAAAAATACGACGGAGAGAATTTCGTCACGAGCTCGGGCTACACGGAGAACAATCTCGTTAGTGGTCACGTGCTTACATTTGAGACGAAAGGAGAGGACGCTGATACGTACAACTCTAGCCTCGTTGAGTTTGATATAGAAAACACTGAGGGTGACGTCAAGGATAACTATATTCTAAACGTCAGCGGACAGCTTGAGATAGAACGAAGACCCGTTCAGGTAAAAGCCCTCGGCGGACGGTGGGAATACGACGGCTTTGATCATTCGTCTGACAAGTACGAGATCGAAAGAGAAAACGGAGATCGTGGAATGCTTGCCGAGCACGTAGAGAAAGTCGTGATCGCAGGTAGCAAAAAATATAGAGACGATTATGGTAAATCAGTCGTTACCTCGGTTATAATCAAGGAATCAGGAGAAGATAAGACTTACAACTATTTTGTAGAGTGCGTGGACGGCGAGCTTATAATAGATCCAAAGCCTATCACTATGAGGGTCAACGTAACTAAGGTATACGACGATAAGACCGATATAGAATACGATTCGAGCTACAAGTATTGCACTCGTGTGATCGAGGTTGGACTTGCGAGCACTGATACTCTTACTGCGTACGATCTCGCTGACGTTTCCTTAAAGAATGCGGGTACTTATAATGACGTAGTATACGTAGATATTGATTCGATTAAGATATTCTGCGGAGCGAAGGACGTTACCGCAACGGGTAGCTACGATATCAGCGTGCTAAGCGGTGACCTTACTATCCTTAAAAGAGAGGTAAGCGTTACCTTGACGGGCTCGAGCGTTTACGAGGACGATTATTACGTAACCACGGACGGATTTGAGGACAGGAAATATCCCCACGCTATAATAGAGGGTCACACTCT
>JAZQYC010000025.1:0-2382 GCA_045633285.1 Clostridia bacterium
CCGCTACCGTCCGTCTTCTTAAATAGATCGTAAAGATAATCAAAGTCCGAGCTTTGATTTTTCATTCTATCGAGAAGAGCGACTATTGCGTTCTTTCCTTTTTCAGGAGTAGAGCCGTGAGCGCTTACGCCCTCTGTAAAAAATTTCTCTCCGTCTAAGGTCGCATAGGCTGAGCTTGGGACGATATTTGCCCTCTCTCCGCTTCTGAATTCGCTAAGTCCCTCAAATACGGGTAAGCGTAATTCAAGCTGAAGTATACCCTTTTCCGCATTTATGACGGGAAAGTCCGCATCAGGTGAAAAACCACTCTCAGGCATATCCTCCCATTTTCTGTATACGTCCATAGCGTCACGGTCGTTCAAAGCGTATGGCGAATCCACCTTTGGAAATCCCTCTTCGTCTCCACCTACTATTATTCTTATACGTTTCTTGGGCTTAAGACCCTCTTCAAGAAGAGAGTGAACTGCGTACATTGCGCATAAAAGTGGTCCTTTGTCGTCAAGCGAGCCTCTGCCGTATATCTTGCCGTCTATAACCTCTCCACAATACGGATCAACGCTCCAGCCCTCGCCCTCGGGTACGACGTCAACGTGCGCAAGGATACCAAAGGTCTCTCCCTCACCAACGTCAAGCCAACCGACTAAGCCGTCCTTGATCTCTCCCTTTTCAAAGCCTAAGCTCAGTCCAAGATCTATAACGTATTCTATTGCCCTCTTGATCTCTATTCCTCTCGGAGCGCTGGGTGTAGGCTCACTGAACTTGCTTGGAATGCGTATTAGCTCGCATAAAGATTGGGTAAATTTTTCAAAAACGTTGCTTTTCATTTGTCCTCTCAAAAGCTTTGTGTTATAATATTGTAAATTATAACACATTAGTATATATTTTACTACCTTTTGGAGATATTTATGGCAAAAAAAGTACGTACTCGTTTTGCACCGAGCCCTACGGGATTCATGCATATCGGCAACCTCAGAACAGCGTTATATTCATACCTTTACGCTAAAAGCAACGGCGGTGATTTTATCCTCAGAATAGAAGACACCGACAGAGAAAGATACGTAGAGGGCGCAGTTGACCTTATCTATTCCACCCTGCGTAAGGCGGGCATTGATTACGACGAAGGTCCTGATCGTGATAAGGGCTTCGGACCTTACGTTCAGTCTGAGCGTAAGCCTCTCTATATGGAATACGCAAAAAAGCTCGTTGAGCTTGGCGGAGCGTACTATTGCTTCTGCTCCAAAGAGCGTCTCGAGACCTTAGTAGACGAGAACGGCAACCGCAAATACGACAAGCATTGTCTCTCTCTCACCAAAGAAGAGGTACAAGCAAGACTTGACGCAGGTGAGCCCTTCGTTATCCGTCAAAACGTGCCTGAGACAGGCGTATCTGAGTACGACGATCTCGTATTCGGTCATATCAGCGTACCCTGCGCTGATTTAGAGGATAATATCCTTATAAAGAGCGACGGTATGCCCACTTATAACTTCGCTAACGTCGTGGGCGATCACCTTATGGATATCTCCCACGTAGTAAGAGGTACGGAGTATCTCTCCTCTACCCCAAAATACAATCTCGTATACGATAGCTTTGGTTGGGAAAGACCTGAGTACATACATCTTCCCCCTATCATGAAGGATCACGAGCATAAGCTCAGCAAGAGATACGGAGATGCAAACTTCGAGGATTTCCTTGAAAAGGGTTATTTGCCCGAGGCTATAGTCAACTATATCGCTCTTCTTGGCTGGAGTCCCAAGGACAACAGCGAAAAATTTACCGTCAAGGAGCTTGAGGGTCGTTTCAGCGTAGCTGGAGTTAATAAAAGTAGCAGTATATTTGACGAGCCCAAGATGAAATGGCTCAACGCAGAATATATCAAGGAGCTTACCCCCGATAGATTTTTGGAGCTTGCTACTCCCTTTATTGACAAGAGCAAGCTTAAGGGATTATACGATTATAATCTCTTAGCTCCCCTGCTTCAGCCGAGAGTAGAGATACTTGGAGATATTCCCGAGCTTATCAACTTCCTCGAGGAATACGGCGAATTTGACCCTGCTCTTTACGAGCACAAGAAAATGAAGACGGATATAGACTTTGCTAAGCAATCTCTTCCTATTATAAGAAGCGCGCTCGAGGCTCTAAACGTTTGGAGCAACGAAAGTGTACACGATACCCTTGGCGCTCTTGCAGAAAATTGGGAGGGAGGTCCGATCAAGGTAGGTAAGCTCATGTGGTGCTTGAGAATAGCAGTCACGGGAAGAGCAGTAACCCCGGGAGGAGCTACTGATATGACGAGCCTTCTTGGCAAAAAGCGAAGTATAGAAAGACTGGATAAGGCAATCGCATTTTTAGGCTGATAATCAGGCAGATAACGAAAGATTTCTT
>JAZQYC010000026.1:0-3531 GCA_045633285.1 Clostridia bacterium
GCTTAAAATATGCCTTAAAATCATTGATAAGAGAAACCGTTTTGTCAAATACCTCACGGTTTATACATCTCATCATCAATATCTGCTCTGCTCCAAACATCTCGGGTACTTCGGTAAGAACACAGCTTGCTCCCTCTTTTACGAGAATGTCAGACGCTCTTCCAACCAAGGGATTAGCCGTTATACCCGAAAAACCGTCGCTACCACCGCATTTGAGTCCGACCTTAAGCTCGGAAAGAGGTATATCCTCTCTTTCAAACTGATTAGCGTATGCTTTGAGCTCGTTGATCAGTCTGACACCCTCGGCTATTTCGTCCTCTGCGCTCTGACAGTTCAAAAATTTTACCCTTTCGCTATCGTAGTCACCAATGACCTTGAGCATCTCGTCGATATTGTTATTCTCACACCCAAGTCCAAGAACAAGCACTCCGCCTGCATTGGGATGATTGATCATACCTGCAAGAATTTTTTGAGTAAAAGCCTGATCGTCTCCAAGCTGAGAGCAACCGAACGGATGAGGAAATGCGTACGCTCCCGTAAGCTCTGCGAGCTTTTGCGAAACCTTATTCACACAGCCAACCGTATTGACTATCCATATATCGTTACGTATACCTACGTCACCGTTCTTTCTTCTGTATCCCTTGAACGTACGAGTTGACTTTGTCTCAAAGATCTCAAAATTAGGCTCGTAAGTATATTCAAGCTCGTCCGAAAGATCGGTCTTGAGATTATGCGTGTGTACGTGCTCACCCTCCTTGATATCACAGGTAGCGTGACCGATAGGATAGCCGTATTTGATAACGCTCTCCCCTTTTTTGATATCGCGAAGTGCGTATTTGTGACCGTTGCCGAGATTGACCTCGACGTTGTCTCTGCTATTAATCAACATACTTTTTTACCTCAGCCAAAAGATCGGAGAGATCCTCACCCCACAAGCTATCGTTCTTGAGAATATCCTCAACGCTTGCCGTCTTCATAAATTCGGTAACGTCCTTATCGTCGTTAGTCATATCGGTACGGTAAAACTCTATAAGTCTTGCAAAAGCAAACACCAATGTCTTGGGATATACGCCGAATCTCTTCTTGTATTCGAGGATCGAGGGCAAAACTCTTACCTTGAACTTGCTGACCGAATTAAGAGCGATAGAAGAGAGATAATGCTTGATGTAAGGATTTGAAAAACGAATCAAAACGTCGTTTGCGTACTGAGTAAGCTCTTCTTTTCCTAGATCAAGGGTCGGAATGATCTCGTCGAACACACAGCTTCTAATATGAGCAAGAGCCTTGGGATCGTCCATGCAGGATTTGACGGTGTCTAAGCCCGACAATAGTGCGTGAGGAACGAGCGAGGTGTGAGCGCCGTTAAGGATTCTGACCTTTCTCGTTCTGTATCTTTCAAGAAGATTAGGAGTAACGATTACGTTAAGACCTGCTTTTTCGAAAGGTATCTCGGAAATATCCTTGTCGGTCTGAATAACCCAAAGGTGGAAATACTCCGAGGTATTTACCATATTATCCTCGTAATCAAGACCTACGTCCTCTCCCTTGGGATAACCGGTGTTTATACGGTCAACGAGAGTTGAGCAGAATACGTTCTCCTCCTCTACCCATTTCTTGAAATCAGCGCTGAGATTCCAAAGATCGCAGTATGAAAGAACGCATTTTCTGAGTATCTCACCGTTGATATCTATAAGCTCGCAAGGAAGAATGATAAATCCCTTGAGACCCTTTTCGTATCTGCGCTTGAGTAGAAGCGTAAGCTTAGCAGGGAAAGATGCAGGAGGAGCATCGGTTATCTGATCCTTATCTGAAAATACTATACCTGCCTCGGTGGTATTGGAAATGATATATCTCATTTCGGGCTGATCAGCTAAAGCAAGGAAAGCCTCGAAATCTTCGTAGGGCTTAACGCAACGGGTAATAGAGGTGATAACGCTCTTTTCTACACCCTCTGCTCCTCTTATGATATGGGTATAATTGCAATTCTGCGCAGAAAGCATATCGCACATACCCTTTTCAATGGGCTGAACTACTACAATACCTGCGTCAAAATCAGCAACGTCGTTCATTTTCTGGATCATCCAATCGCAAAAGCCTCTCAAAAATCCGCCTTCACCAAACTGTATGACTCTCTCAGTAAGATTCTTTTTTTCAAAATCTGCAACTCTCATTTTTTATCTCCTATGATATTTTTCACTAATTTATTTTTTGCGAGCGAGCATCGAGCCCTCGTATTCAAACATGAAGTTTTCTGCTATTTTGGTAAACCTTGCGTATACGTCGTCACCCTTGAACGAGAATATAAAGCTTGCGTTACCAAAATATCTATCTATGACCTGAACGAAGATCATGAGCTTTTTTTCTTCAAGCCAAGCAAAGGATACAGCATCATCATATGTTGATCCGTCCGTGGTCTTGAGTCCGCCAAAATCTCCGGAGTAGCCAAATTGAGGGAATTTGCCGAATACGTTGTGGTTAACTCCAAAAGGAATGACCTTTTCACCCTGTTCGTTTTCGTAATGAAATTCTCCCTCTTTTTCATTTTTGAAATGGAAGGAAAAACGCTTGATTCCCATTCTGTTTTCAAAGCAAGTATATTCCTGACCGTCAAGCTCGGCTCTGAACGCAGAGTCCTCCATTCCCTTTATCGAATGAAGCTCTAAACTATCAAGCAGATCGTTAAGCTTTTTGTTTTCAACCGCGTTTTCAGCAAGCGGAGAGTCCTGCATCTCATCAACGATCAGATCCTCAAGATATGCAAGGATCATTTCTCTTGCCATTTTGCTCTTGCCTTGATTATCCGAGCAACATGCAAAAATAAGATCCTTATCAGGATAACATACCATAAGCTGATCTCCCATACCGATAAAGGCAAAACCGTTACCGCATACTCTCCATATCTGATAACCGTACCCACAGTTATAAGTGCTGTAATGAGCGCTCGTATGGTTGTCTACAACCTTGGAGGTTGCTACTCGCAAATACTCCTCGTTCATCAGACGCTTACCGTTCCATACGCCGTAGTTGAGCAAAAATCTTCCCATTTTTGCCATGTCGCGAAGAGTTGCGATCATTGCAGAGTCTCCCCACGTATCTCCGTTTTTGGTACGGAGAATGGTTGCAGTCTTGAAAGCGTCCATCTCATTAAAGAGCTTTTTCCTAAGATACTCAAGAAGAGTCATTCCGGAGAGCTTTTCCACGAGGGTTGAAAGAGTCTGCGAGGAAGCGCTATCGTATGCAAATAGCGTTCCAGAGGGGTGAGAAGCGTTTCTCGGGCTATTCAAAAATATATGCGCGCGATCCCTGTCTTCATTTGAAAACCAGCCAAGGCTCGGCTCACCCGTCGTACACATGGTAAGCATATCACGAATAGTCAGCTTATCCATATAGGGCGCAAGCTCACAATCTATCTTTTCGGGAAAATGAGAAACGATTGTATCGTCAAGCTTAAGCTTGCCCTCTTCCTCAAGTAATCCGATAGCAATACAAACGAACGACTTGGTCTCGGAATACATTCTTTGGTTAAACTCC
>JAZQYC010000027.1:0-6735 GCA_045633285.1 Clostridia bacterium
CCTGCTCCTTGTCACCCCAACCGTGAGCCTTGATCTTAGCCACCGCCTCGTCAAGTAGAGCGTTCTGCGAGCAAACGTATTCCCACGTATAAAAGTCCGGCGCCCATACGTTGGTGGTCTCCTGACTGAGCCAGAGATATGTACCGTAATATCTTCCGTCACGCTCGCCGAATTCTTTTTTTCTCGATTTAAAGTATTCGTCCGTGCGTTTCAGATACTCTTTCATCTCCCCTGCGCCGTCTTTATAGTAGTGATCCATAAAGTCCGACGCAAGCTCCTTGATATCAAGCTCCGTGTTCCAAGCAAGGTTTGAATGCAGATAGCACGCAAGCGCCTGAAAAGCCATTCCACCCTTAGATGCCTGATTGGAGTAGTAGAGCCATTTGAAATCAAAGTTTTTGAGTACTCTGTAGTTGTCTGCCGTGACGTGGAAATGATCAAAATAGAAGAATTTCCTGTCAAAATTCGAGCAGTACGTCCAGAATACGCAGTTATGAGTGAGAGCAAGCCAGCCCTCCATTATTTTCTTGGTGTATGCGTTACGCTCGGGGTCCATGATAGGCGCGGACATATCCGCAGATATCGGAGCAAGCATAATGAATACGTTGTCCTCGGGGACTACCGAGGGGTCGAGAGGTATCCAATTACCGTTCTCGTCCTCTTTTACGGGAGGAGTGGTGGTCTTCTGATAAGCAAAAGTACCTATCCAGATATGACGATCGGGAGCGTTTTCAAGTCTCCACTTTTCAACCTCTCTTGCCACGTAGTTGGTAAAGCGCATCATGATACCGCTTTTTCCAATCTTTTCAGCAAGCTCCAAGCATCTATCGCATCCGCAAAAGGTCGGTCTGTCCTCTTGTCCGAGCAGAAAATACTCGGAATCAGGCTTCGCCTTGATCTCCTCGATAACGTTTTTGGCAAACTCCACCCACATCTCCTCGTTCGACAGACAAAGCTGTGTGAACTCGGGTGAATACCAGGTAGGATGCGCGCCGAGGTATTTGCGCGTAGGCATATATTTTCTGATATGATTGTGATCCCAGCTACCGAAAAACTCACCACCGTTCTGCATAAAACCGTACCAACGGAAGGTGCGAAATCTCGTAGCGCACTCGGGGGAAACCTTAGAGAAATAGAATCCTCCCGTTCTGTTCTCAAAATCAGGAATATCGGTAACGTCGTAGTCGCCTATCTCGATATTTTGAGGCTCAGCGTAGTAGATCTCGTCAGGATTGTAATATTTGTATCCGAACTGACGTGCCATGAAGCCGTATACTGCGTATACCGTTCCGTACGACCCTCCACCAACAAGGTATAAAGACCCGTTTTTCGTGACGATCTTGTGTCCGTCACGCTTCAGTTCGTCGTACTCGGCTTTTACTCCGCTACCGGCAAGATTGATCGTTCTTCCGATAGATATTATCTTGCTGTCCGAAAAGATTACTCCATCGTCAAATACGGGAAGCTCAATTCCGACCCCCTTCAAAAGATCGAGAAGCTCGTCCTTTGCGTAATTTTCGTAAAAATCCGCGTTTTTGGGTAGTACTATCCTATATTCTCTTATATCAGCCATCTTCTCCGTATCTCCTTTGGCTCGTACTTATCTCATTATAATTCCAACGTCAAGATCTGAGCTTTCGCCCTTGGCCCAATTCTCTTTCCAGTCGTCCATAGTCTGATCCATAGTCTGACCACGCTTCATGGCGGGGATATCTCGCTTCTCGCATTCCGCCCTGAACTTGTTAAGGAAGCTGATGAATTCGTTCTTAGTCGCAAATTTCTTTTTGTGGAACTCTGCGATAAGGAAATACAGCGTCAATCTCTCCATTTCTATACGATCAACGTATCTCTCGGTATCTACCTTGGAGTATCCTGCCTTTTCAATAGCCTCGACGGCTTTGTCAAGCTCGTTCATTCTTCCCTGAATAAACTCCCAGGTGTGGAACTCGGGATCAAGTACGCTGGTCTTTTCCTGTCCGTTCCAAAGATAAGTTCCGTAGTAGTTGCCGTCACGATCTGAGTACTCTTTTTTACGAGCCTTATAAAAATCGTTGAAGTTTTTGAGGTAGGAAAGCATATACTTTGCTCCCTCTTTGTAGTAGTTATTCATGAACTCTACCGTTCCGCTTGCTACGTCAAAGTCAGCATTCCATGCAAGGTTTGCGTGCAAGTAGCAAAGTAGGGCTTGAAGAGCGCATCCGCCTTTTCCTGCGCTGTTCTCGTAGTATACCCAACGGAACTGATATTTTCTGAATATCTTGTAGTTGTCCGACAAAACGTGCATGTTGTCAAAGAATCCAAATCTACGGTCAAAGTTTGAGCAATAGGTCCAGAGTATGCACTTATGCGTGAGCGAATACCAGCCGTCCAAGGTCTTTTTAGCCGCAGGATTGCGCTCGGGATCGGTGAGGGTCACCGAGCCGTCTGCTGATATCGGAGCAAGCATTATGAACACGTTATCCTCAGGTACTACCGAAGGATCTACGGGAGTATAATTACCCTCGTCGTCAACGTTTACGGGAGGCACTTGGGTCTTTTGATATGCAAACGTTCCGATAAGTATATGGCGCTCGGGAGCGTTTTCAAGTCTCCACTTCTCGACCTCTCTTGCAACGTAATTGATAAAGCGCATCATTACACCGCTTCTGCCGTACTTTTCGATCTGCTCTAAGCATCTCTTACATCCGCAAAACGTTGGTCTGTCCTCTTGTCCCAAAAGGAAAAACTCTGCTCTGGGTCTTTCCTGTATACGCTCGATAACTCTTTTTGCCATCTCGACCCACATCTCCTCGTTCGACAGACAAAGCTGTGTGAACTCGGGTGAATACCAATCAGGGTGAGCGCCGTGATAAAGTCTTATGGGCAAATATTCCTTGATATGGTTGTGCGCCCAGCTACCGAAGAACTCCTCTCCGTCGAGCATACCGCCAAAATATTGGAAGGTACGGTATCTTGCCGCCCACTTGGGATCTACCTTGCTGAAATACCAACCACCAGTTCTGTTTTCAAAACTAGGGATCTCGGTAACGTCGTAGTCGCCTATCTCGCTGTTATCAGGATTCGTGAAGCAGATCTCGTCCGGATTATAGAATTTGTAACCAAGCTGGCGCTCCAAAAATCCGTATACTGCGTAAACAGTTCCGTAAGTTCCGCCACCGACGAGGAACAAGCTGTCCCCGTCAGTTGCGATCTTGTAGCCGTCTCTGCCAAGCTCGTCGTAGTTTGCAACGACCTTGCTGTCCTTTAAAAGCTCGGTTCTTCCTATGGAAATAACCTTTGCGTTGCTCTCGAAGATAACGGAATCGTTGACTACCAATATGTCTCTGCCCGTTGCTCTTTTGTATAGCTCGACGAATTCGTCCTTAGCGTAGTTTTCATAAAAATCTGCTTTTGCAGGTATTACGATTCTATAATCCTCAATGCGTCTGTTTGCCATAGTCTTATCCTCTTTTTTATTACATCTTGCTTGCTCTCCACTGAGCCGTGGTCTGAGCAAGAGTCTGACCGCTGAATACGGACGAAAGACCGAGGCTTGACATATCTGCCTCAAACTCGTCTATCATTCTAAGGTACTCAGTCTTCTCGATATCGGTCGAGAACAAATGTAGCATGTACATTCTGGGAGTGAGCGAATCCTGAGTGATTCTGAGGTGCATCGTCTCTCTCTCAGCGTCGGTATAGATCGCCTCGTCTATGAGCTTATGAGCCTCGTCACAAAGGGCTACCATCTGCTCAAGAACACCGAGCTGCCAGAAATCTTTTTTGAGCTCCGCCTTGGTTGCGTCACCTCTCCAGATGCCCGTTCCAACGTGGTTATCATCCTCGATCTCCCATTGGGTCTTTTTCATAGTGAAGTAGTTACGCATCATATCAAAGAGCTCTCTCATGGGTTTTGCCGCTTCCTTGTAGTATCCCTTGATAAATCCATCAATGAGCTGATCAACGTTCTGCTGATTATCCCACATAAGATTGCTGTTGATATATCCCATCATTACCTGGAACATCATATTTGCCTTGGTAGCTCCACCCGACTCGTCGTAGAGATAGAAAGCCCCCATGTCCTGATATACCTTGTAATTGGTAGCGATATTGTTGACGTTATCGAAGTATTCGAGCGTCATATTGAAGTTGTTACAGTAGGTCCAGAGAGCAAGCTTTTCGGAAGAAGCGTTCCAGCCCTCAAGAATAACCTTTGCGCTTGAGTTGTGCTCGGGATCGTTGATAGGTACGGACCAGTCAGCGTAAATAGGAGCTATCAATACGAATACGTTATCCTCAGCAGCAGGACTGGTGTGGGTATTTGATCTCGTTTGGATATTACCGCTTGCGTCCTTTACTGAATCGTAAAGTGTGGTGGGAAGGGTAAATACGGTATACGTGCCGTCGTCGTTCTGTTTAGCAGGAGCGCCCTCCGTTCTCTGATACGCAAAAGTACCGATAAGTATCTTTCTATCAGGGCAGGTTACCTTTCTCCATTCCTCGATTCTTCTTGCAACGTCGTTTATAAAGTCCATCATGAGCGCTGCTTCTCTTCCGCCTGCCGCCTCGTTAAGCTCGCCTATAAGCTCGAGGTTTTTAGTACAAGCCTCGCAGTTACAGAACGTTGCCGAGTCCTCCTGACCAAGCATATAAAGCTCCGAGGTGGTGTCGCCTAGTATTCTACGTTTCAAGACCTCTACCATCTCCGCTCTCAGCTCAGAGTTTGAAAGACAGAGCTGTTTGCCGTCGGGAGCGTACCAATCGGGGTGCGCAGCCTCGTAGGTTGCCTTAGGAATAAGGGGGAAATGGGTGTGAGCCCAAGCTCCCCAGATATCCTCTTGGAACATGCTGTATCCGTGACCTGCGTAAGTACGGCAACGCATTGCAAATTCCTTATTGGAGTTCATCGTAACGTAGTGACCGCCCGTTCTATAAGCAAGATCGGGGATATCCGTTACGTTGAAGTCGGGAAGATATAGTCTTGGAACGGTATTAACGATGATCTCGTCGGGAGCAAGGGGAAGAAATCCTACCGCTTCCTTAAGATATCCGTAAACGCCGTATATCGTACCAAAGCCTGATCCACCGCAAATGATAAGGGTATTGCCCTTACGCACGATCTTGTATCCGTCGTTACCAAGCTCGTCATAGGAAATAACTATATCCGAGCCTGTGAGTATGGTCGTTCTGCCAAGAGCAAAATATTTTGCATCTTCTGAGTACGAAAGTCCCTTGTCGTCGATGACTTCAAGCTTTACGCCCGTAGCCTGCTCGAAAAACTGCACGAGCTCCTGACTTGCAAACTGTTCGTATTCGGTTGCGTCCGCAGGTATAACTACCTTATACTCCGATTTTCTTCCGTCAAATACGACGATATCGGTAAGGGTTACCTCTGAATTATTCGTATCGGGATCATCAGAGCAACCGTTACAGCCTGCGATCACGACGGATGCCATCAATATAAGTACTAACAAAAATACTGTTATCTTTTTCATGATCGTCCCTCCTTACTGTACCACTACGCTATAATCCTGCGTCGTGGTGTATCCGTCTACGTCGATACAGTAGTAAACTACCTTGTACTTGCCCTTGACCTTAGTCTGCTCGGTGGTAATCTTCATATCCTCGCCAACGAGAGTCATAATGCCATTGGGAGATACCCACCATACGTAGAGCTTAGCCGATCCGCCTACACGGTTATCAGAATACGTAGCCGTAGGTAAAACAAGCTCGGTCTCTGCGTTGATAGCAACGGGTATCTCACCCGTGATCTCAAGGGTAGGAGCTATCTTGTCACGTACATTGATTACGTATCCCTGCGCTCCGTAGTTACCCGTCTTATTACCGGACGAATCCTCTACGTAGTACTTGATATCGTAGTTTCCGTATTCCTCTACGTCAAATTCGTAGCTCTTGGTAGCGTCGCCTGCATTAATCAATACCTTTCCTGAAGGAGCAGTCACGGTTACCGTGAACTTAACGAGCTCAGAGAGAACGTCGTATGCAGACGCTGCGGGAATTACGAGCTTTCCGCCGTACTCAGCAGGTACGGTAACGGGAACTATAACCGAGGGAACGAGTCTGTCACGCTGTGCAGTACTGAAGGTCTGTCCGCAAATGCTTACGAGTCTGATCGCGCTGGTCTTATCCTCGTATCCGTTGAACTTAACGCTCATATAGACCATACCGCTCGAGAAACCGTTCCACTCAGCTCCGCTTATCTTCTCCGAAACCTTGGTGATAGTGTCGCCGACGCTATCGGTTAGGAGGAATGTGTCGTTATCGTATGTGATGCTGAACGCCGTATTGCTTATATTATGGAAAGATCCAAGGATCTCCTTTTCTATTCCGTTGACGTAAACCACGCTCTTTTCGGAGTACGCAAATTTCTCAGGAAGAGGATCAGGCTCGATCTCCTTCATGATCTCAAGCTCAAGCTTCTCCTCGGGGTTGACTGAGTCAACGAGAGTAACGGTAAGTGACTTATATCCGTTAGCGCCTCCCGGAACGGTAAAGGTGAAGTTGAATCCGTCGGCAGGAAGCTTATTGACAAAGGTTGCCATAGCTCCGTCTTTCTCTGCGTAGAGATTAAAGTTTCCGTTAGGAGCAACTATGAAAGATCCGTCCATTACGAAATAGTTTCTGAGGTACAAGAACTCCTCTCTCATCTTCTGAATCTTGAGCCTTTCTGCCTCTGCTATTTCCTGCTCGGTCGAATCCGTCGTGATCTCAGGAATCACGACCTCTGATTTTGCG
>JAZQYC010000028.1:0-3160 GCA_045633285.1 Clostridia bacterium
GCTAACCGTCACTACGCTCACGTTGACTGCCCGGGACACGCTGACTACGTTAAGAACATGATCACCGGTGCTGCTCAGATGGACGGCGCTATCCTCGTTGTTGCATCGACCGACGGTCCGATGCCCCAGACCAGAGAGCACATCCTTCTCGCTCGTCAGGTTGGTGTTCCTTACATCATCGTATTCATGAATAAGGTTGCCCAGGTAGACGATCCCGAGCTTCTCGACCTCGTTGAGATGGAAATCAGAGAGCTCCTTTCCGAATACGGATTCCCCGGAGACGATACCCCCATCATCAAGGGTTCTGCTCTTAAGGCACTCGAGGCTGCTGCAGGCGGAAACGTTGACGGAGACGCAAGCAAGTGCATCTACGAGCTTATGGACGCTGTTGACAGCTACATTCCTGAGCCCGAGCGTGCTACTGACAAGCCCTTCCTTATGCCTGTCGAGGACGTATTCACCATCACCGGTCGTGGTACCGTTGCTACCGGCCGTGTAGAGCGTGGTATTGTTAAGGTTGGTGACAAGGTTGAGATCGTTGGACTTTCCGAAGAGCGCAAAGAGACCACCATTACCGGTCTTGAGATGTTCAGAAAGCTCCTTGACGAAGCAGGCGCTGGTGACAACGTTGGTGCTCTTCTCCGTGGTATCCAGAGAACTGAAATCGAGAGAGGACAGGTTCTTGCTAAACCCGGCACGATCAACCCC
This sequence comes from Clostridia bacterium, assembly GCA_045633285.1. Lineage (GTDB taxonomy): Bacteria > Bacillota > Clostridia > Christensenellales > RUG350 > RGIG2224. The sequence continues at coordinate 709 of JAZQYC010000028.1, forward strand.
CACACTCACTTCACTTCACAGGTTTACGTTCTTACCAAAGACGAGGGTGGACGTCATACTCCTTTCTTCAATGGATATCGTCCTCAGTTCTACTTCAGAACTACTGACGTTACCGGTACGATCAAGCTTCCTGACGGCGTAGAGATGGTTATGCCTGGTGATAACATTGATATGGAAATCAACCTTATCACTCCTATCGCTATCGAAGAAGGACTTCGTTTCGCTATTCGTGAGGGTGGCAGAACGGTTGGTTCCGGTGTCGTTGCAAAGATTATCGAATAATTTTTGTAAAGCATGCAAATCAAGCTCACTGCGCCTAGCGTAGTGAGCTTTTTGTTCTTATTTAACTATACTGATATGAAAAAAATCAATTTCAAGGATATAGAATGGCAGAACTACCTTTTTATGGTAGTAGGATGCGCCTTTTACGCACTTTCAACGGCGATGTTTTTGTCGCCTATGGGAATCGTTGCGGGCGGAGTGAGCGGTTTTGCCGTACTTATGAACAAAGCAACAAACGGCTTGGTCACGGTTGGTACGGTAATATTAGCCGTCAATATTCCCATACTTTTGATGGGGCTTAAAATGCAAGGACTCAAATTTATTGTGAGATGTCTGCTGACGGTAGCCTGCTTGAGCTTGCTGACGGACGTATTTACCGCAATAATTGATCCTATCACGGATAATCCTTTGCTTGCTTCAATGTACGCAGGCATAGCGCAGGGCGTTGGAATAGGTTGCTTCATAAGATACAAGGTATCAAGCGGTGGAACGGAGCTACTTGGAAGAGTAATACAAAAATTCCTGCCCTTTACAACCATAGCGGTATGGGTAGCCATACTTGACGCCGTGGTCGTGCTATCCGGCGCGCTCGTGCTTGACAACCTTGAGAATATTCTCTACGCTCTTATAGTTATATTTTTGAGCGCAAAGGTGAGCGATATTATCGTTGTAGGTATAGACAGAGCTAAGCTTTGCTATATCATAACGGACAAGGCGGAGGAGGTTTCCCAAACCCTCATAGAGCAGAGCCCGAGAGGAGTAACTCTTATAGAGGGCAAGGGAATGTATACCCACGTCAATCACGGAGTTTTGATGACCTGTATTAAGACGAAACAGCTCCCTCAGCTCAAGGAAATCGTAAAGGCAGTAGACGAAAACGCATTCGTTATAATCAGCGAAGCCTCCGAGGTTCACGGCAAGGGCTTCAAGGGAATAAGTGAATAAGTATAGTTGAAAATAGACGTTTAAGCGCCACGCATAGTCGTGGCGCTTATTTATTATATCTATTCGACCAAGTGTAGAAAATTTGGGTATATCGAAGGTCAGAGGCGGTGTATTGTCGCAATAGAAATGATGGAAAAAAAGATCAGCGTAAGAAAATCAGGTATATTTGCATAGGTACTCAAATATGATTATAAGGGCGACGGGTCGTATTGATATGAGCGCATACGTTCATATGTAAATAGGTGAAAAGGTCAAAAAACTTGGAAATTATCCCAAAAAACAGTTGACAAATAGTAGGCGATAGTATATAATTTCTCGGGAAGTTAGCAATGGCTAACACTTTTGGAGGAGATATGGACCTTTCTATTGCAGAAGAGGGAGTTGAATACGTGATCGAGAACGTTCTGACCGACGACGAGGAGCTTAATTCTTTCCTTTTTTCACTTGGTTGCTATAGTGGTGAGACTATTACCGTAGTTTCTAAGAAAAAAAGATCGCTCGTCGTATCCATCAAGGACGCAAGATACACGATCGACCCTCAGCTGGCAGAGGCTATTAAAATAAAAGAATAATCAAAGCAGATTATTTTTTTGCTATTTAGTTAGCTACGGCTAACTAAATTCGTTACTTTGCGGTTTATCCGCATATATTTTGGAGGTATTTAATGAGAATTGCACTTGCTGGCAATCCGAATAGTGGAAAGACCACCATGTTTAACGCTCTGACAGGTAGGAATGAAAAGGTCTGAAACTGGGCAGGCGTTACGGTTGATAAAAAAGAGCATAAGATCAAAAAGAGCTTTTATACGGGCGAGGAGGAGTTGATTGCTGTCGATCTTCCCGGCGCTTATTCTATGTCGCCATTTACGTCAGAGGAGAGCGTTACGAGCTCTTACGTAAAGAACGAAAATCCTGACGTTATTATCAATATCGTTGACGGAACTAATCTTAGCCGTAGCTTGTTTTTTACGACTCAGCTACTTGAGCTTGGAATTCCCGTCGTGGTCGCCCTCAATAAGTCTGACGTTAATAAGAAAAAGCAGACCGTTATAGACGTTGAGGCTCTTTCCAAAAAGCTTGGTTGCGCGGTAGTTGAGACTACCTCTATTACGGCAGACGGACTGAAAACGGTCGTAGAGGAGGCGCTAAAGGCGATAGGAAATGCTCAGAGCGCTCCTTTTGCTCAGGGCGATATCGACCTTAACGATAAGGTAGCAGTTACCGAG
>JAZQYC010000029.1:0-12336 GCA_045633285.1 Clostridia bacterium
ATACCTTACTTCTATTCATCCTACACAGGAGAAAATTCATCCATCCTTACAGACAAGAAGAAGATCGTTGTTCTTGGCGCAGGACCTATCAGAATCGGTCAGGGCGTTGAGTTCGATTATTCTACAGTACATGCAGTAACCACTATCAAAAACTCAGGTTACGAGGCAATTATCATAAACAACAACCCCGAAACGGTTTCGACCGACTACACCACGAGCGATAAGCTGTACTTTGAGCCTCTAACTCCCGAGGACGTTATGAATATCCTCGAGTTTGAAAATGCAGACGGAGTAATTGCTTCTCTCGGCGGACAGACCGCAATAAATCTTGCAGAGCCTCTCAAAAATAGAGGTATTAAGATAATCGGTACTGACTGTGACGCTATCGACAAGGCGGAAAACAGAGATCTGTTTGAGAAGCTTCTCGAGAAACTGAATATTCCTCAGCCTGAGGGATGCGCGGTAACCTCGGTAGAGGCAGGCGTTGCGGCTGCTGCTCGTATAGGATACCCCGTTCTCGTCAGACCCAGCTTCGTTCTCGGTGGAAGAGCTATGCAGATAGTAGGAGGAGAGGAACAGCTCAGACATTACCTCAAAACTGCCGTTGAGATCGACGAGGACAAGCCTGTTCTCGTAGACAAATACATCACGGGAAAAGAGGTTGAGGTAGACGCTATATGCGACGGTATGGACGTATTCGTGCCCGGCATCATGGAGCTCGTTGAAAGAACGGGTATTCACTCGGGTGACTCCATAAGCGTATATCCCTCGTTCAGTATATCGGATAAGGTCAAGGGAACTATTCTCGGATACGCTAAAAAGCTTGGTCTTGGAATAGGTATCAGAGGACTTTATAATATTCAGTTCATAGTAGATAAGGACGAAAAGGTTTACATTATCGAGGTTAACCCGAGATCAAGTAGAACGGTACCTTTCCTTTCTAAGGCAACGGGATATAGCCTAGCTGATATAGCTACCGAGGTTATTCTTGGCAAGAGTCTAAAGGAGCAGGGAATATTCTGCATGTATCCCGAGGAGAAGAAGAGATGGTACGTCAAAGTGCCCGTATTCTCATTCAACAAGATAAGAGGCTTGGACGCATATCTCTCGCCTGAGATGAAATCAACAGGTGAGGCTATCGGATACGACGATACCTTAACGAGAGCACTCTATAAAGCGCTCGTTGCATCTGGTATGCATTTGCAGAACTACGGAACCGTGCTTGCAACCGTTGCAGATAAGGACAAGGAAGAAGCTCTGCCCTTAATTCGCAGATTCTACAATCTTGGATTCAATATCGCAGCAACCAAGGGAACGGCAGAGTTCTTGAAGGCAAGAGGAATACGTACTCATATTCTTGGCAAGATCAGCGAGGGTAGCGAGGATATATTCAATATGATTAGAAAGGGATATATTGCTTACGTTATCAACACGAGCAACATCGGATCGAGCAAGCAGGTCACGGACGGACACGAGATCAGAAGAATAGCGACCGACAACAACGTAACGATGTTCACCTCACTTGACACCGTTAAAGTGCTCCTTGACGTTATCGAGGAGACCACACTTGGAATATCCACTATAGATGCGTAAATGAAACAGTCAATTTTTGAGATTTTAACCAATACGGAAATAGCCCCCTCGGTCATGAAAATGACCATGAGGGGAGACACGTCCGCTATAACTGCTCCCGGTCAGTTCGTAAATATCAAGCTTGACGGACTTTATCTTCGCCGTCCTATATCGGTAAACGACGCTACGTTTGACGAGCTTACTATTATCTACAAAGTGGTAGGCAAGGGCACGGAGCAGATGAGCAAGATGATAAAGGGCGAAAAGCTCGACGTTTTGAGCGGACTTGGTAACGGCTACGACACCACTCTTTCGGGAGACAGTCCCGTGCTTGTAGGCGGTGGAGTAGGAGTTCCTCCTCTTTATATGCTTGCAAAGAAGCTAAAAAAAGAGGGAAAAAAGGTCAGCGTAGTGCTTGGCTTTAATAAAAAGAGCGAGATATTCTGCGAAGACGATTTCAAAGAGATCGCAGTTAGCGTTATAGTCACGACGGTAGACGGAAGCTACGGCGTTAAGGGATTTGTAACCGATGCTCTCAAGGATATGGATTATACCTATTTTTATACTTGCGGACCTGAGCCTATGCTCAAGGCTCTTTTTAAGGCTACGACGAGCGAGGGTCAGCTGAGCTTCGAGGAGCGTATGGGGTGCGGATTCGGCGCTTGTATGGGGTGCTCGTGTAAGACGATCTACGGCAATAAACGTATATGCAAGGAAGGCCCCGTACTCAAAAAGGAGGAGATATTATGGGAAAAATGAGCGTAAATTTGGCAGGAATTACGATAGATAATCCCGTAATTCCCGCAAGCGGAACGTTTGGCTACGGATACGAGTTCGCAGAGCTTTACGATATCAATATGCTCGGAACGTTTTCCTTTAAGGGAACGACCAAAGAGCCAAGATTCGGTAACCCCACTCCGAGAATCGCAGAATGCACTGCAGGTATGATCAACGCCGTCGGACTTCAAAACCCCGGAGTTGATAAGGTCATAGAGGAGGAGCTTCCGAGGCTATCGAAGTGCTTTTCCAAAAAGGTAATGGCAAACGTCAGCGGTTTTTCGGTAGACGAGTACACCTATACCTGTCAAAGGATAGATAAATGCGATCAGGTAGGCTGGATAGAGGTCAATATAAGCTGTCCTAACGTTCACGGCGGGGGAATGAGCTTCGGTACTGATCCGAAATCAGCTCGTGAGGTCACCGAGGCAGTCAAAAGGGTAACGACTAAGCCCGTTTTTGTTAAGCTCACGCCAAACGTCACCGACATCGTCTCTATCGCTAAGGCGTGCGAGGACGGCGGAGCAGACGGAGTGAGCCTCATAAACACTATGCTCGGTATGCGTATCGACCTCAGGAAAAGAGCGCCCGTCATAGCTAACAAAATGGGAGGCTTTTCGGGTAGCGCGATATTCCCCGTTGCAGTCAGAATGGTCTATCAGGTAGCAAAAGCAGTCAATATCCCCGTTATCGGAATGGGTGGAGTGCAGACTGCCGAGGACGTTATAGAGATGATGATGGCAGGAGCGACTGCCGTTGAGGTAGGAGCGGCAAACCTCGTTAATCCCTTCGTATGTAAGGAGATAATAGAGACGCTTCCCTCAGTTATGGATAAATACGGTATCAATACACTTGAAGAAATAATCGGAGGTTGTAAATAATGGGTAAGGACGTAATCATAGCGTGTGATTTTGACAGCGCAGAGAAAACTTATGAGTTTCTTGACAAATTCGAGGGCAAAAAGCCCTTCGTAAAGATCGGTATGGAGCTTTATTACGCAGAAGGTCCTGCTATCGTTAAGGGAATCAAGGAAAGAGGACACAAGATTTTTTTGGATCTCAAGCTTCACGATATCCCGAACACGGTCAAAAAGTCAATGGCAGTTCTCTCTCGTCTTGACGTTGATATGTGTAATCTGCACGCAGGTGGAACTATCAATATGATGAAGGCTGCTATCGAGGGATTGACCCGCGAAGATGGAACGAGACCTCTGCTTATTGCAGTCACTCAACTTACCTCGACGGACGAGGAGAGCATGAAGCGTGATCTTTTGATAGATAAGCCCATCGATGAGGTAGTTATGCACTACGCAAGAAACGCAAAGGAAGCAGGATTGGACGGCGTAGTTTGCTCACCTCTTGAGGCAGGTAAGGTACACGGAGCGTGCGGAGAGGATTTTATCACCGTTACCCCCGGAGTTAGATTTGCAGCAAAGGACGCAGGAGACCAAAAGAGAATAATGACCCCTGCTGAGGCTAAGAAAATCGGCTCTGATTATATAGTAGTAGGTAGACCCATAACTGCAGCAGAGGATCCCGTATCTGCATACGAAAGATGTATAAACGAATTTGTAGGAGAATAAAAATGAGCGATCTTAAAAAACTTATTGCAAAAGATTTACTTTCAATCAAGGCGGTATTTTTCCGTCCTGACGAGCCGTTTACCTGGGCAAGCGGTATCAAGAGCCCCGTATACTGTGACAACAGACTCACCCTTACCGACGTTAAGGTAAGACGCGACGTAGAAGAGGGATTGGCTACTCTTATCAAGGAGAACTATCCCGAGGTAGAGGTACTCATGGGCACTAGCACGGCAGGTATTGCTCACGCTGCTATCACGGGTCATCTTCTCGATCTTCCTATGGGATACGTTCGCTCCGGAGCAAAAGATCACGGCAGACAGAATCAGATCGAGGGCAGACTTGAAAAGGGTCAGAAGGTAGTAGTAGTCGAAGATCTTATCTCAACCGGTGGAAGCGTTATCGAGGTAGTTAACGTATTGAGAGAGGCAGGAGCAGAGGTGCTTGGTATCGTAAGCATATTCACCTACGGTATGAAAAAAGGTCTTGTGAGACTTGAAGAGGCAAACGTTAAGAATATCTCTCTTACCAACTTCGACGAAATCGCAAAGGTTGCAGCAGAGGAAGGATACATCAAGGAAGAGGACGTAGTAAGACTGATATCCTTTAGAAACAATCCTCAGGACGAATCTTGGATAAAGGTGAAATAAATGAAAAGCGTTATCGACATTATAGATCTTACGACGAGTGAGATTGAAGATCTTATGAGGGTGGCGGCGGATATTATCGAAAACCCCGACGATTACCGTGAAAAATGCAAGGGCAAAAAGCTTGCAACCTTATTTTTCGAGCCGTCCACGAGAACCAGACTTAGCTTCGAGGCTGCGATGCTCGATCTTGGCGGAAACGTTATAGGTTTTGCAGAAGAGAGCAGTACCTCGGCTTCAAAGGGCGAGAGCATGGCAGACACCGCAAGAGTTATAGGCTGTTACGCAGATATTATAGCTATGCGTTCACCAAAGGAGGGCGCGCCTTACGTTGCGTCAAAGCACGCAGGTATTCCCGTTATCAACGCAGGTGACGGAGGACATTGTCACCCGACTCAGACCTTGACCGATCTATTTACGATATTTAGAGAAAAGGGCAGAGTAGACAATCTCACTATAGGCTTTTGCGGAGACCTTAAGTACGGAAGAACGGTGCATTCTCTTATCACCGCTCTATCAAGATACGAGAACGTAAAGATCGTTTTAATCTCACCCGAGGAGCTTGCTCTTCCCAATTACGTCAAGTACGAGATTATCGAAAAGACGAATATGCAGTACAAAGAAACGACCAATCTCGAGGAAGCGCTTCCCGAGCTAGACGTTCTTTATATGACGAGAATACAAAGAGAACGTTTTGCGGACAAGTCTGAATACGAGAGGCTCAAGGATAGCTATATCCTTACTCCCGACAAGCTTGCTCTTGCAAAGCCCGATACCTCCGTTCTTCATCCTCTTCCGAGAGTGAACGAGATAAGCGTAAAGATCGACACCGATCCGAGAGCTTGCTACTTCAAGCAGGTTTTTAACGGCAAGTATATGAGAATGGCGCTTATAATGAAATTGCTTGAGGAAGCAAATAAAAAGGAGGTCTACGATCCTTTTAATGGTAAGACTCTCGTGTCCGGCAGGTTTACCTGTGATAACCCGAGATGTATTACTCAGGACGAGCAGGAGCTTGATCACGTATTTAAGCTCGTAGACGAAAAGAACGAGATATACCGTTGCGTATATTGTGAGAAAAAAGCAAAGAAATGATGACGTTCAAAAGACTCACTTATCAAAAGCTAAACGATCTTGCCCCTTATTTTAAGGGGCTTGATTACGTATATGCCGATTATTCGCTCGGATATATCTTTATGTACGATGAATATATTGTCTACGAGTATTTGGAGAGTGAGGACGTTTTGTATTTCAGATACGAAAGGGAAAAGGAGCTAGTTTATCTTGCCCCTATCTGCAAAAAAAGAGAGGATTTTCCTGTCGCTATAAAAAACATTGTCGAGTGGACGAGATCGTGCAAAAAACGAGTCGTTTTGAGATCGGTCCCCGACGATTACGTTGGACTTTGCGCAGATATTTTTGAGTTTGAGATAGAGAGAAACGCCAAGTGGGCGGATTACGTTTACGATGCAGAGGCGTTCTACGCGCTAAAAGGAAAGAAGTATCACGCAAAAAGGAATTATATCAGTAGATTCAAAAGACTTTACGGAGAATGTGAGTTCGAGCCTATTTCGGAGCAAAATCTCGTATACGTCAAGCAGTTTTTTGACAGATTCAAGCTTGGCGAGGACAAAAACAGCAGGATATTTGCTATGGAGCTTAAGGCTACTGAGCTGATGCTTGATAATATTGATCTATTTCCCGTAGAGAGCAGAGTGATCAAAATAGAGGGCAAGGTGATAGGCTTCACGATAGGCGAGGTGGTCGGAAACACTCTGATAGTTCATATCGAAAAGTGTGACAAAAACTACGAGGGAGTGTACGAAACTCTAACTAATAGCTTTGCCGGATACGTGCTCTCAAAATATTCGTGTGTTAGATATATTAACCGTGAGGACGATGCGGGGGACGAGGGGCTCAGAAGATCGAAGCTATCCTATCACCCCATAATGCACGCCGTTAAGAACGATCTTGTTTTTCGCGATCACTTATAGATCGGACGAATTCGTCGTGTTTTGCGATATAATCGGCGTATGCCTGAGCGTTTTTTGGAGTGTAAGGGCTTTTGATATTTTCCTCTTTTTGGGGAGCTTGCTCCTTTTTTTGAGAAAATATCGAGGGCAAAAGCTTAAGGATAGAGGAAATATCAGGCACGTTTTTGTTCGGCACAGACGGGCTCTCGGTTCTTGGAAAAGCACCGAATTTATCAAATTTCATCAAAAAAACACCTCCGATAGCGCAAATTCGTTTGCTAAAATGAGCAATATATTATATAATTATGTGGTATAGTCTGGAATATTCTATTTATTCCGATTTAAGGAGAAACCTATGAACAAAAAAATCATTGTTATAATGACCCTTTGTATGGCGCTGGCTATTCTCTTGTGCGGATGTGGCGAGAGCTACAATTTCGGACCTGTTGCAGGCGAGAATTACGCAGACAAGAAGGTCGTTGGTAACGGCGGTATGGCTGTTGTGCAGGGTGACTATCTGTATTTCATTAACGGCGTATCCAACTACACCGACGAGAACGTTTTCGGAAGCGTTGAAAAGGGTACGATCATGCGTTATGCGCTCGAGAACGGCAAGATAAAGGGTGATGCTCAGCTCATCGTGCCCAAAAAGGTCTTCTCAAGCTCTGCAAACGCAGGTATCTACGTTTACGGCGAGTGGATATATTACGTTACTCCCTCAAACGTTACCGATAGCGAGGGTGTAATTCAGACCGATTATATCGAGTTCTTCCGCACCAAGACGGATGGTACTGCTACTCAGATGATCCACAGACTCAAGGGCAATTCTACCGAATACGCTTTTTCGAGAGACGCTCTCGTGTATTACGCAGACAGTACTCTTTATTCCGTTAAGATTGGTAGCAACGAGGTCAAGACTATAAGCGAGGACGTTACGTCTTACCTTTTCCCCAGAGAGACTGATTACGATCCTGCAGCTACCTCGCTTGATGCAGACGAATACGTTTACTACACCAAGGCATCGGAAAACGACACCGATACCAATAACGAGCTTTGGATAGCAAGCATGAACGGTGATTTCAACGAGAAGGCAGTAGGCAAGCTCAGCTTCCTTGACGATCCCTCTAAGTTTGAAAATCCCACCACTCCCGAGGAGTATCCCGATTACTCCAAGATCTACACTCTTACCCTCAAAAAATATGCAGATGGCGTGCTTTATTACACGAAGCAGTATCATCAGAACGGTAGCGCAGTAGACGCAGGAGTATACTCTTACGACGTTGCAAACGAATATCTCAACAAAACTGAGGTAGGTTTCGACAAGAGCAAAGAGGTTATTTATTCAACGAGCGTATATACGACTATATATCCCTACGAGGCAGGTAAGGTGCTCGCATCAGACGGTAGCAAGCTCTGGCTTCTCGGTGGCGCAGGTGTTAAGAGCGAGGTTTTCCCCTCTAATATCACCGTGGTTGCAATCAATTCGGGTTATATTTTCTACACGAAGTCAGGCTCGAACGATATCTACAAGTTCAAGCTGACGGCAGATGAGAGTGCGGTCAAGGTTACCGTTTCTACCCCTGACAGCGCTTGGCTCAAGGCAGAAATGATAGGAAACTACATCTTCTACGTTCAGCCCGATTACGATTACGTTTACGCTATCGATACCACTCTTGCAAAGGATGCAGAGGGATACGACGTAATGCTTGGCAAGTACTCCAAGGCTGATGAAGACGCAATAGCAAAGGCAGAGGAAGAGTAATATCAGCGGAGCGTAAAGCTCCGCTTTTTATATGAAAGCAAAAACAGAATCAAAAAGTCAAAAAACTGAAAACGTGATCTCCGCTATTATTTTCTCGCTTATATGCGTGGTAGGCGTTATGATCGGACTGATATACTTGATGGATTTCAATTTCAGTCCATTCATTGGGGTAAGTCTTGCGATAGTGGGCTTTTTGACTGCTCATCGTTCGGTAATAGCTGAAATGACGTTTAAAAAGTACAAAGGTCCTGACGTTATAGGAGGTTTAGCCGTATTTTCGCTTGGCGTAACCTTGACTAATCAGGCAATGCTCGGGGTAGTAATAGGGTGTTTCCCGATCTTTGCAGGGGTCATAGGACTATGGTTTCTTCTAGACGGAACGCTTGCTCTTCTCGTTCATAAGAAAAAGGATTGGATAAGGCTCATCCTTGGCGTTATATCAACGGGTATTGCAATATGGCTTTTTGCGGATATGAATTTCGGAACGATCAACTGCTTACTACTTGGCGTTGCGCTTATCGGATACGCAGGATACTTTGCATACTCCGAATTTTTGGCAAAGGACAAAGATATTGAGGTAATCAAGGTACAAGAAGATTATGATTAAGATTGATTTAGCAAAATTGAATATTAAGTCCAGGGTCAATCTCGCATACGCGTGTATATCCTTTGTTCTTGGAATATGCTTTATACTTGCGGAATTTTTTGGCTTTGGCGTTCTTGGAATCATTATAGGAGCGCTTATCGTAGTTATGGGAACTATTCAGGTGGTGCAGGTTATCAAGGACAAAAGAGACGTACCGCAGGACGACAGCGTGATTGGCGTTACTCTTATATTGGTTGGACTTATCACTATGATGCCCGGTGTAAATGATCTGATATTTGCTCTCATGCCATTTATGATATCGTTTTTTGGCGGAGGAATACTTATAGATACAGCTTTTCGCGCAATATTTAAGAAAAAAAGATTTAAAAAAGGCGCAAGCGTCTTTCTTAAGATTCCGATAGCTCTTATTCTCATTGCACTTGGAATTATTTTTTTCGTAAACTTAGAGCTAAGCATTCACGTTACTCTCGTTACGGGCGCAACCTTCTTAGGCTTTTCGACCTACTGCGCGTATAGAATATTCAGCGCAGAGCCCGAGATTGAGCCTGAAAAAATACCCGATTACGAATAAATCCATAAAAATAATACACGAAAGCAAACATGCTAGAGCCTGTTTGCTTTTTTTGTGCAAAAAAATAAAAAATATTTCACAAAACCGTTGACATTGAGAACTTTTGGTGTATAATATAATTAAAGGTCAAAGAAAGTCAAACATTTTTGGAGGCATAATGTCTAACGTAAGTGATATAATTGAACAATTTATATTATCAACGATAGGAGAGGACGATTCTATGGATCTGTCCCGTAACGAGCTTGCCACCTATTTTGCCGTTGCGCCGAGTCAGATAAATTACGTGCTTAGCACGAGATTTACGGTCGAGCGTGGATATATCGTAGAGGGCAAGCGTGGTGGCGGAGGCTATATCAGACTGTATCGCATCGAGAGGGATAGAGATATTCTGCGCTCGGTGTATGATGCGGTGGGATCTGCTCTTTCAGAGCGTCAGGCGGTGCATTTACTGTCGAGGCTCTTAAGCGAAAGCGAGATAACTGAGCGAGAGTATATTCTTTTGTCGGCTACCGTCAGCGATAAGGCTCTATCTATTCCGACGGGACAAAAGGACGAGATAAGAGCAAACGTTTTGAAAAGCATTATTCTTAAGCTTATGCAAAGCAAAGAGAGGTAATTATGATTTGTGAAAAATGTGGAAAAAGACAGGCAACGGTATACATTAAGACTAACGTAAACGGAATATACACCGAAAAACATCTTTGCGCTGAGTGCGCCAAGGAGTACGGTGGGGATTTCAGCGATCTATCGACGGCAGGATTTTTCTCCTCAATGTTCGCTAAGCCCTCGGAAAAGGCAACTAAGCGTTGCAAGAATTGCCAGACGACCGAGCGTGAATTTTTGAAGAGCGGATATCTCGGTTGCTCGGAATGCTACGAGACCTTTTCTGACTCCGTGAACGCCGTTATCAGAAAGGTGCAGGGAAATACAGCTCACGTTGGCAGAACTCCTACTCCAGTCGAGGCGTATCAGAGAGAGGAGGATAGACTGTCAGACGAGTTGAATAAGGCTATAAGAGAGGAAGATTTTGAAAAAGCAGTTATGCTTCGCGACAAGATCAGGGCTCTTAGGGAAAAGGAGGGCAAATAATATGTACGACGGTATAGTTATAAGCTCTAGAATAAGACTTGCAAGAAACGCAAAGGGCGTGCCATTTCCAAGTAAGCTTTCGGACGAGAGAGCGTTCAGCGTGATAATGAAGGCGGCAGAGGAGACGGCTAAGGCGCTGTTTAAGTTTAAGTTCTATCAGATAGGAAGACTTGACGAGATTGACAGACAAGCAATATTCGAGCGTCATCTCATTAGCCGTGATTTGACGACTAATCTCAAAACGGGCGCAGTTATCGTATCAGACAAGGAGGATATGTCAATAATGATCAACGAGGAGGATCATTATCGTATCCAGGCTATATCAAAGGGACTTAATCTGAAGGACGCCTTAGCTCGTGCTATTGAATTTGATAACGTGCTTTCCTCAAAGATCGAGATTGCGTCAAACGAAAGGCTCGGATATCTCACGAGCTGTCCTACTAACGTAGGTACGGGAATGAGAGCGTCAGTGATGCTACATTTACCCGCTCTTACTATGAGCGGAAAGATCGCATCTCTTATAAATTCCGTTCAACAGCTCTCGCTGACCGTGAGGGGAGTTTACGGAGAGGGAAGCAAGGCGGACGGATATATGTACCAGATATCAAATCAGGTAACGCTTGGTCAAAGCGAGCAGGAGATAATCGAAAGCGTAGAAAAGGTTATAGATATTATCTGCAAGGCAGAGGAAGAGGAGCGCAAGAATCTTCATAAGAGAGAGGGAATGCGCCTCACGGATAAGATAACCAGAGCCTACGGCGTGTTGACGAACGCAAGTCTTTTGTCTACGTCCGAGCTCTTGGAGCTTACGTCATACCTATGTCTTGGCAAATCCCTTTGTGTGCTTGATATAAAGGGTGATCTGCACGATCTCGTGATCTCTGCTCAGCCTGCAAATCTCACCAAGAGCGCAGGAAGGGTAATGCAGTCACAAGAGCGTGACGAATACAGAGCAAAAATGGTCAAAAAGGCTCTCAGCTCAATGATTGGAGGTAAATAAAATGAACGAAAGGTTTACGGCAAATGCGTCGCTTGCATTCGATACCGCAGAAAGACTTGCTCTCAAAACGGGCGGAACTATAGGCACGGAGCATCTACTTATGGGTATTTGTAGCGTGGAAAATAGCCTAGCCTCCTCCGTTCTTCGTGAATACGGAGTGACGGTGTCTGCGCTCAGCGGTATATTTTCATCAAGCCCAACGAATATTGCTTTTTTGTCTCCTAAGGTCAAGAGTATAATATCTCAGGCTAAGCTTTTTGCAATCAAGCTATCCAACGGATATATTGACGTAGAGCATCTTTTAATGGCGCTTTTGCAGAGCGCGGATTGCGTTGCCACGAGAGTTATATCGACCCTTGGCGTTGACAAAAACGAAATATTTAATACCCTTATATCAAAATACACGGGTGAATCAGGCTCGTTTGGCGACGACTCAGACGAATTCGTGGTAGGTAACGAATACGGCGCAGAAAAGGAAGATCCCGAGATAGCTAAGCTCGGCGTTGATCTTACCGAAAAGGCAAGAGCAGGTAAGCTCGACCCCGTTATAGGACGTGGCGAGGAGGTAGAGCGTATCGTGCAGATACTCTCTCGCAGAACAAAAAATAACCCCGTTCTGATAGGCGAGCCGGGCGTTGGTAAATCAGCAGTAGTAGAGGGCTTGGCTCAGGCGATAGTCGAGGGCAAAGTTCCCGAAACGCTAAAGGGTAAAAAAATATTCTCTCTTGATATGTCGAGCGTAGTGGCAGGAACTAAGTA